>DAORKB010000164.1:0-7893 GCA_035439365.1 Bacteroidia bacterium | reverse complement strand
ATTAATGGTAACAAAGCTTTGGTTTCGGATATTACCGGCAAGCTTGAAGAAAATGAAGTGTTTTATAAATTTGCTGTTATTGAAAGTCCCTACGAATTTTATCAAATCCTTACCTGGACGCGTGCTGAGCACCGCGAAAAAATGGAAAAGGACATGATTAAAATAATCGAATCCTTTAAAGAGCTTCCTCATCCGAAAGAAGAACTACCTACGCCTGGCTTAAGTGATAGCGTTTCTATCCAACAAAACTGGCCGAATTCATAAAGACTCCCACCAAAACAATGTAGTTTATACACTACAAGGTTATTATTTAGATAATCACACTTTTTTCCATAATTTATCTATAGCCTCAAGTGCTTTAAACATGTTGATTCCGAAATATTTACAACTCATTGGTTGCTAACATTCCTGAAAAGATATTTATTGAAAACCAGCTTTTTGGATTAAATTAATTGTACTTAATTAAATTATCCAAACCATTCATTTAAACTCTAACAACATGAAAAAATTAGTACAAGTCCCCATCGTATGTACTTTTTTACTGATCTGCGGCGGCCTTTTCGCGCAAGGATTCGTTCAAGTTACATTAACACATGCTAATCAATCGGTATCACTCGCAGAAAACCAGGTTCTTGAAATCAGGCTACCTGCCACACCATCTACCGGTTTTGGATGGTATTTAAAGGAAAACAGCAATTCCAGGTTAATTCAGCAGGTTGAGCAAGCTGGTTTTGAAAGTAATAACCCTGAAAACCTGGAAGGGATTTCAGGAGACCAAATCATACGCTACATCCCAACAGGAGCCGGTATGTGTAACCTGCAACTGGAATACAGACGTCCTTGGGAAGGCGACGACCAAATCATGTCAACTTATAAACTACAAGTGAATTGTGAGGGTGTTTATTCCGGAAATTACATCCCCGTTGTATTGGATAATACCATTATTGAACCTTCCAAAACCTCCAGAGCACTACCCGAATCTTTTACCTGGGCACCCCAATCAACCGTTGCAAAAAACCAGGGTTCCTGTGGTAGCTGTTGGTCGTTTGCAACCAGTGGTGTATTTGAAGCTGTCATCAATATATGGGATAAGAATGTTCGCGATCTTTCAGAACAATGGCTGGTGAACTGTGACCAAAATTCCAGCGGATGTGATGGAGGAACTTATGCTTACAAAATGTTTGTGAACAATGGAACCGTTTATGAACCGGATCTTACCTATAAAGGAAAAGATGGAACCTGTGCTTCCACGTATACCTACCATGAAAAAGCAAAAACCTATGGAACCGTAACAAATAATGTTGATAAAATGAAACAGGCGCTTTATGATTACGGTCCGATGTACGTTTCTATTTGTTCCGGTACCAATCTCGGTAACTATAAAAGCGGTATTATCAGCAAAACAGACGGAACACAAACCAATCATGGTGTGGTGCTTACCGGCTGGAACGATACCGATGGATGCTGGATCATCAAAAACTCTTGGGGTGCCACCTGGGGAGAAAAGGGATATTTTAGGATCAAATATGGGCTTTCTGCTGTAGGTACAAAAGTAGCTTACGTTGATTATAAAGGTAAGATCCCTCACACTACAACAGGTATTAACAGTAATCAACTCGGGGATATACTTGTTTTTTCCCAATCCGAGTAACGAAGGGCAATTCAATATCACAGGTTTAACAAATTCCAATAAAATAGAGGTTATGGATATACTTGGAAAAGTAGTTTACATACAAACCGTACAGGATGCGAATCATAAAGTTGATCTTAGCAACTTGAACCAGGGAATTTACTTTTACCGTGTAACCAACGTACAAAGCAATGAAATGGCGCAAGGGAAATTGGTATTTAACTAATTAGAATTGAATCATTGAAACGTAAAAAGCTGCAGCTTTAAGGTGCAGCTTTTTACGTTCTATATAATTCCTTTACACTACGGCAGATTAATTTCATTGGTCATCACCATATTACTTTTGTTCCCTTCTCTATCGGTAAGTACTATTTCAAACTTAACCACTTTGTGGGTAGGGTAAAATACCGGGCTTGTCCTAAACTTGGCCTTTATTGTTCCATCCAGGGCCTTAAATTGTCCATCGGGAGTTAAATTTGGTATTCTGTACTCAAAAAATAAGGTATCTAAAACAGTTGTAGAGTCGATGGCATCCATGGGATAAAACTTACCATCGGTCATGTTTTTATACAAATATCGCATTCTAAAATTAGCAGGTGAAATGGTATCGCCTTCTAAAAGCCCTACATCGCCATCACCATCAGTGAATTTAATGATGCAGTCCGCAGAATCCACTATATTTTTAGCACCTACATAACTGATAAAATCCTGAAATTCAATAACGGGCTCCTTCGGAAATTTCTTCTCCTTGATGCACCCCGTTGAGGAAGTCAAAATAATACACAGGATCAAATAAGATAATTGCTTCATGAATTCGCGTTGAGAACCTAAAATTAATAATTATTTTTGGGAAAACAATTTTAAACGCACACTATCACCCCTTATTGCATCGCTTGAAACCAGTAATCAATTCTATTTTTAACATAAAAAACGAAGCCGCTTTTCAGGAGCAGGCTCTTCTTGTGTTTCGGTACCAGGCTGCACAAAGCCCCGTTTACCAGCAATATCTGAAAACATTGGGAACAGCCGTTGAAAGCATTCATTATGTTCACCAAATCCCATTTTTACCAATCGAATTATTCAAAAGTCACCAACTCATCACGGGAACGGATCCCATACAAGAAACATTTACCAGTAGTGGTACTACCGGTACACAGCAAAGCAGGCATTTTGTCACCGATTTGAGTCTGTATGAAGAAAGTTATCGCCAAGCATTTCAACTATTTTATGGAAACATTAGCGATTATTGCATTTTGGCACTCCTTCCCTCCTACCTGGAACGGGAAGGTTCTTCCTTAATATACATGACCGAGGATTTAATTAAACGAAGCAAAAATCCGGATAGTGGTTTTTATTTGCACAATCACGAAGAGTTACTACATACGCTGGAACAGCTGGAGCAAAAAAAACAAAAAACAATTCTGCTGGGTGTTACCTATTCCTTATTAGATCTGGCGGAGCTTTACACAGCTCAGAACCGGAAACCGTTGCAACATACCCTTATTATGGAAACGGGAGGCATGAAAGGAAAACGCAAGGAAATGATTCGAGAAGAATTGCATCAGGTTCTTTGCAATGCCTTTGGTGTTTCATCCATTCATAGTGAATATGGAATGACAGAGTTATTGTCCCAGGCTTATTCCAAAGGTGAAGGAAAATTTGCTTGCCCACCCTGGATGCGTATGCTTATCCGTGATACAAATGATCCCTTTACATTTCTTCCTAACAATAAAACAGGAGGAATCAATGTGATTGATCTTGCCAATATCAATTCCTGCTCATTTATCGCCACTCAGGACCTTGGAAAAAATTTTAACGATGGTACTTTTGAAGTGCTCGGGAGGTTTGATGCCAGTGATGTGAGAGGGTGTAATTTGTTGGTGGTGTAAGAGGAATTTAGTAGAAAGTGTGTGTTGTGTCTGTTCGAGCGGAGTCGAGAACTGCGCGTAAGCTCTAAATGCATTTTCTTTCTTTTGCTGCCGCCAAAAGAAAGAAACAAAGAAAACCCACCACGAAAACCAACTACAAATTTTTTTCTCACACAAGCTTACACACTATCTTGCCGAAAAATTTGCAGTTCGCTCTTTTCGTGGACGTCAGCCGCACACACTCCGATTGAAATTCATCACTTTAGGAACGGGAGTAAAAGAGACGAACGTCCAATTTTTAAAGTAGATCTGGATGATCACTTTGAACATTTATATGAAAAAATTTGCCTTTCCCTCTTTTAAAAAAAATGTAGCTATTCGGCAACAGATCCTTCTTTGAAACGATTGTATTAAGATCTGTGATTTTAATAGTGTTCATGTATAAACCTCCACCTTGAATAAGCCTTTTTAATTCAGCTTTCGTTTCAAAAGCTTTCGTTTCTACTACAAGTAATTCTATGATATTAATCCCTTTCTCAAATTCAGATTGTTTATAAAATGGATACATATCTATACTACCCGTGTTCGTAACATAATCACTACTCTTCGAAAGTGCTAATAAATCATCGTAGTTGTCTAAACTAAATAATTTTTTTGCGGAGTTAGAAACCTCATCATAATCTGCTTCTGAGTGTACTCGAATTGTAATATCCTTTGCTAATGCCTTTTGGAGTGGTCGTAAACTAGGATCTTTTACATGCTCTTTTTCTAACTCTTCAATCTGTTCTTTTGTAAATAATGTAAAAATTCGAATGTAATTTTTTACATCTACATCGCTCGCATTCAACCAAAACTGATAAAAGTCACTCGGTTTGGTTTTATTTCTATCCAACCAAATATTTCCGTTTTCGCTTTTTCCAAACTTGGTCCCATCCGCTTTTTTAATCAATGGTGTGGTTAATGCAAATGCTTCCCCGCTTGCCTTTCGGCGTATCAACTCGGTACCTGTTACAATGTTTCCCCATTGATCAGAGCCTCCCATTTGCAGTTTTACATTTTTATTTTTCCATAAATAAAAGAAATCAAAACCTTGCACCAACTGATAACTAAACTCGGTAAAGCTCATTCCATTTTCAAGTCGGTTCTTCACCGAATCCTTTGCCAACATATAGTTTACGCTAATGTGTTTACCGACATCACGAATAAATTCCAAAAATGAAAAACCCTTAAACCAATCGTAATTGTTTACAATTTCGGCAGCAGTTTCTCCACAATTGAAATCTAAAAATTTTTCTAATTGTCTGCGTTGACAGTCCAGGTTATGTTGCAGCGTTTTTTCATCCAATAAGTTACGCTCTGCCGATTTACCGGATGGGTCACCAACCATACCTGTAGCACCTCCCACAAGGGCTATTGGTTTATGCCCTGCTTGTTGGAAATGTAGCAATGTCATAATCTGCACCAGGTTACCAACACCTAACGAATCTGCCGTCGGATCAAAACCAATGTATCCGCTTACGGTTTCCTTATTCAATAAGTCTTCAGTACCTGGCATAATATCATGCAGCATACCGCGCCATTTCAGTTCTTCAACAAAATTCTTTTTCATTTCTTTTCTTTGAAGGGCAAAGATAATAAAACACCTATAGTTATGGAATAATTGAGTAAATTCGCATGACATAATTATATCTTATGATTTTTGTAACGGGAGGAACCGGATTAGTCGGCAGTCATTTATTATATGATCTTTTGAGATCCGGCCAACACGTGCGTGCACTAAAACGTAAGGACAGTAAGCTCCAAAATGTAGAAAAGGTTTTTTCTTACTACACCTCTTCTTCCAGGCAATTGTTTAATCAAATTGAATGGGTAGATGCTGATTTATTGGACGTTTATTCCCTGTTAAAAGTGCTGGACGGTGTTGATCATATTTACCATTGTGCAGCCATGGTTTCCTTTGAACCCAAACATCAGCAAGAAATGATGTATTCCAATGTTGAAGGTACCACCAACCTGGTGAATGCTGCCTTAACAAAAAACGTCAAAAAATTCTGCCATGTCAGTTCCATTGCCACTATAGGAAGAGAAGAACATAATCCGGTTATCACCGAAAGCATGTACTGGAAAACATCACCCGACCATTCCAATTATGCACTTAGCAAATATGCTGCTGAACGTGAGGTTTGGCGGGCTTCCGAAGAAGGATTAAATGTTATTATCGTAAACCCTTCTTTAATTATCGGTGGTGGCAACTGGCAACAAAGCAGTTCCAATATGTTTAGTAAAGCATTTAAGGGAATTCGTTTTTATACGGAAGGCGTAAATGGATTTGTGGATGTAAGAGATGTTTCAGCTTTGATGATCAAACTGATGGAGAGCGATATCAGCAAACAACGTTTTATTTTAAATTCAGAAAATGTTTCGTTTCGCCAGTATTTTGACCTTATTCATACTGCATTCGGAAAACCCAAATCTTCTATTAAAGCCGGAAAATTTTTAAGTGGCTTTGCCTGGAGAGCTGAAAAAGTAAGGTATTTTCTTACAGGTGCAACACCATTAATTACAAAGGAAACAGCTCGTTCCGCGCACAAGGTGAGTTATTTTTCTAACAATAAAATTTTATCTGTATTTCCCAATTATCAATTTATCTCAGTAGAAGAAGCTGTTAAAAATACTGCCAAACAGTATTTAAAAGATTTATCTCCTGGCTACAACATATCACCAACCAAAGTTTTGGTTTAATTCTTTCTGATTTAATAATCGCTCATGGTTTCTTGATAGGCACTGTTACACTATCTTTTTTAAGGCTATCTTTTGCAGGTTCTTTTTCATTCGCTGTCTTTGCCTGTAATTCACTTAAATTACTCAGAACTAATTTGTATACGTCGCCCAATAATACAGGATGATCACTGTAAAATTGAAAACTTTCATCATATTGCTCCTTTGTTACTTCATTCTTTTTCAAAATAGCAAGCATCATATCTCCCCTGTTTTCATTTACTGCCTGAACTTCATTAGAAATATTCAGGTTCATGGCGGCTTCTAGAATATGTGAATCAGTTAATACAGCTGCCATCTTTTCTTTGGACAAAATATTCGAGGGTACTTGCGTTAACTCGTTTGAAGAACAGGAGAACAGCAGCAGTATTGTGATTAAAAAGAGGGTGCATTTAAATTTAAATATATGCTGCATTTTGGATGTTTTCATATAAACAAAACTACTACAAAAAATGAAATGACTATTGGAAATTTTCCCTCAATACGCACACTGACACTCAATTCTTAAAAATTACGACGGATTCCGGAGGGATCAATGCAGCTCCATCTGAATTGGTATTCAATCAAATGTGTTTTTGTCATAAAAATTAAGCTATTTTTGTGGGGATGAATATATTTCAGGATAAGGTTGTTTGGATCACCGGGGCGTCTTCAGGCATTGGAGAAGCTTTGGCTGGTATTTTTTCAAAGAAAGGTGCCAAACTGGTACTTTCTGCTCGTCGTAGAGCGGAACTGGAACGGGTAAAAAAATCATTGAATACTGCTGAGGACCGTATTTTTATTTTACCTCTGGATCTGGAAAATACCACTCAAATTGATGCACTCACCAAACAAGTACTTGATCGGTTTGGACGAATTGATGTGCTTGTAAACAATGGAGGTATCAGCCAACGAGCCCTTACAAAAGATTCACCATTAAGCATAGACCGAAAAATTATGGAAATTAATTTTTTTGGAACCATTGCTATTACTAAAAGTGTACTACCTGTTTTTTTAACACAGCGATCCGGTCAGATTATCGTAATCAGTAGTATTTCAGGGAAGTTTGGATTTTATTTACGTTCGGCTTACGCTGCTTCCAAACATGCATTACATGGATTTTTTGAATCACTTAGGATGGAAGTCGATAAGGACAATATAAAAGTATTGATGGTTTGTCCCGGAAAAATAAAAACCAATATCTCCATAAATGCAATAACAGGTTCGGGTGAAAAGCATAACAAAATGGACAACAGTACAGAAGAGGGATTAAGTGCTGAAGCATGTGCCGGACAAATTTTGAATGCACTTGAAAAAGGACAAGAAGAAATTTTTATAGGTGGTAAAGAATTGCGTGCCGTTTGGATCAAGCGTTTTTTTCCAAAACTATTTTCAAAACTAATTAAGAAACAAAAAGCGGAATAAGCTACCAGAGATTAAATCCTGGTAACTGTAGACTCAATCCCTTCGGGATTATAAATGGATAGATCACATGACACAAGCAACTGCAGAAAAAGAAATGACAACTTCTAAAAAAACAACTGCACTTCCCACTATTGCCGGTATTCAACAAGTAGGTATCGGTATTCCAAATGTACACGAAGCATTTAAATGGTATCGTCAGCATTTTGGAATGGA
>DAORKB010000163.1:0-8003 GCA_035439365.1 Bacteroidia bacterium | reverse complement strand
AATGCTGGCCATTTCTTAAGAATGGGGCCTGCGCTGGCTTTCGGTACAACTGATTTTAACGGCAAACCCGGAGGAAATGTACTTTGGGCAAATGCAATTGAAGGAAACAACGGAGGAGATAATTTTACCGGAACCTCACTTTGGCCGTCAGATACAAACATATACGCTAAAGTAAATCAAAATAACAATTTACTGGGAAGTCATTGTGATATGCTTCACCAAAGCCCTTATTCAATGGGAATTGCCCATGAAAAAGCGAATGTATACTGGGTATTTGATGGAAACAGTGCGGGTAAAGGTGGAAACATCTGCAGATATGATTTCGCTGTTCCTCACGGATATGGTGAGGATGACCACTCTGACGGTATCATTCGCCGGTACACACAAGTAAAAGTAGCCAGAAAAGCCGGAATTCCAAGTCACTTAATCCTTGATAAAGCAACAGGTTGGCTGTATATCGCTGATACCGGAAATAAGCGCATAGTAAGAATGGATATCAACTCCGGTTCTTCCTACGCAAAATTAACTGCAACAAATGAAGCGTTAGCTGGTTTTCAAGAATACCGGGGTGAAAAACAAGAAGTTGTTGCTTCTACCGGATTAACTGATCCTTGTGGTATTGAGTTTTACCAGGGACGTTTACTTGTTTCAGACAACGCTACAGGTGATATTGTTATTTATGATGCAACGGTAACTCCCATCGTGGAAAAAGGAAGAATCAAAACAGGCACTATTGGCATCATGGGAATAAAAGTTGGTCCTGATGGAAAAATATGGTACGTAGATAATAAAGGTAACAAAGTGGTGAGAATTGATCCGGCAAATCCAACCGCAATTGACGAAGTGATGAACAAATTTAATTTCGGAGTTTTCCCTAATCCTGCATCTGAAAATGTGAATGTTACGTATACACTTGAAAAAACACAAAAAGGAACACTCGATATCCTGGACATACAAGGTAAAGTAATTCGTAGTATTTCCATTGAAGGAAACAAAGGCACAAATCAGCTGGAATTAACAACCGATTACCCTGCCGGAATATATTTGATTAAATTAACCATGGGGCAGGAAAGTTATTTCCAGAAGTTATCCGTTTTATAAATTGACTTGCCTTAATATGAACATTTAACATGGAACGGTGTTTACTCAACTGTTCCATGCTTATATTACTTACAATTCAGAATCTTTATCCCATGAAAAAAATATTACTTCTTTCAATATTGCTTACTATCACCTGCGGGATTACAGTTGCTCAAAAAAGATATGTCATCTCTCCAAGCCATACACTTACCGGTACGGCAGAGTTCGGAGTTTATACCAATTTTAAAATCTATCAGGACAATGTTTCGCAGGATACACTTATTTTAAAGTGGAAACTAATTTCTGACGATTTAGTTACCGGATGGGATTATTCTTCCTGTGCATTTGGCACTTGTTACGCATTTATTCCGGATTCACTTTGTACAATGAATCCTATACCTCCGGGAGAAATTGCTTTTTTATCCTTAACGCTCGATCCACAAAACATTAAAGGAACCGGCAAGGCCACTTTGTATTTATATGATGCCCAAAACCCATCCGTTAAGGATACGATTACATTTATTATCAATGCCCAGGAAGCAAACGGTATTCATGATTACTCCCTTTCAGATGCTTTAAAAATATATCCAAACCCTGCAACAGAAACACTGAATGTGGAAATTGAGCAGGCTTATTCGGATAAAGCATCAATCCAGATTTTTAATTTACTTGGCAAAAGTGTTTATTCTTCAACGCTCAATTCAACTGACAGAAACAGGATCAATATTCAATCATTGCCTAGCGGAATTTACTTCGTGAGAGTTGATAATGGAAATGGGGTTGCTACAAAAAAGTTCGAAGTAATAGAGTAGAGGGATAGAGCGGTATTAATTAATTTTAGAATAATGACAAATAAAAGATTTCAAATTTTATTCTTTTTTTTCTTTCTAATCGAGCTATCGGTATTCGGAACTACTGTTAATAAAACACTGTATATCAACAGAGGGCAACTAACAACAATTGATAATGCACAATTACCTTATTTTGCCTTTAATAGTACTTCTCAGTATACTTCTCAAAGTGAAGTGATCAAATTGAATACAACTGATGTATTGATTTTGAAAGTCATCAACAATGATTCTATCATTCATGGTTTTGATATAAAAAGATATGCAAACGTTAATGTGACAATCAACCCTAAAGATTCTATCATAGATACCTTGCAGTTTGTTTCACAAGGTGTGTTTATCTATTATGATTCTTACCAAAACCCCAAATTCAGATACCTTGGTGGCTCCGGTATGATAACCGTTTTTAATTCCGTAACGGATAAAAAATTCTATTGGCAATTAAAAGAACATCAAAGTAGCTATAACAATCTGATAAATGAAAATAAAAATGTTGACTGGTCAAATTATACACCTGATTATTTCACCATCAATGGATATAGCTTTCCTGATACAGGAAACGACACAACCGCCAGGGTTCATGCCCGTGTTGGAGATACCGTTCACGTTTTCATTGCGAATACGGGTCAATCTGCACATTCGATCCACTTTCATGGATTTCATGGAAAGACCATTTTTTCATCAAATGCTGTTGAAACCAATCGGATAAAAGATACCTTTCCAATTAAAAGTATGGAATCCATCATAGTTGAATTGGTTCCGGATAAGGACGGCTTCTACAGCGTGCATGATCACAATTTGCTTGCTATTTCAGCAGCAGGCATATACCAAAGGGGAATGTTAATTTTAATACGATTTGAAAAATGAAAAATAGATTCATCCTTCTATTTTTTGCTTTAGGCATACTGCCTTACTTTGCAAAATCACAAACAGTAAGAAAATACATACTTGTGATGCGCAGCAATGTGGGTACAGCAACAATGTGGGATAATAAGGTTATTAGGATATATGGATTCGCTCCTAATTTATCTGCACAACCAACCTTACCTGGAGTAACGCTATATGCAGAAGAAGGGGATAGTATTTATATCGAGGCCCGTTCGATCTCGCAAAATCACGAACATACCGTTCACCTTCATGGTTTTGATTCCCCACCAAAGCATGACGGAGATCCGCTTACTTCTCATGTAATAGGTCATTTACAAGGCAGAATATATGCGTATAAAGCAACCCACTGCGGAACTTTTATTTATCATTGCCACGTAGAGGATGTCGTACATGTACAAATGGGAATGTACGGTTTACTGATTGTAAAACCAAAAGGAGGATTGAATACAGCCTGGACGGGCGGCCCCGCATACAACAAGGAATATAGCTGGCTGATGTCTGAGATTGATCAGAAATGGCATGAAGATATTCCTGTTATGGTAGTTGATACATTAAAAATTCCTGCATACAATCCAAACTATTTTCTTATCAACGGAAAATCCGAACAACAAATTACTTCAAATGATTCCATAAAAATTTCTGGCGGGCCGGGTGAATTCATTTATTTACGTACGGCCAATATCGGTTATTACATCAATCGTATTATATTTCCAACCGAACTGAATGCAACAATCGTCGATTCAGACGGCAGGCCTTTACCCAAAGCTTTTCGAAATGATACAGTGAGCCTCTCACCTGGTGAGCGATATGGCGTGATGCTGAACTGCCCTAATAATTTTACTGGAAATATTTTGGTCAATTATGTGAATATGAATTCAGACTCAGTATGGAACGTGCAAAAGGTACCCGTAAACATTGGTCCTGTAAGCGTAAAGGAAGAAATGTACACCTCCCTGTTCGAGATTTACCCTAACCCTGCAAGAGATGAACTGGAAGTGGTATTGATCAATAAAGATGATTTGAAGGCGGATGAGTATGCCATTATTAACACGATAGGACAAATTGTAAAGAACGGAACAATTTCGAAAGACAAGAGTATCAATACATTTTCAATCAACGTGAGTGATCTGAATACTGGTGTTTATTATCTTCGATTGCTTTTGAAAGATTCGTACCTATATAAGAAAGTCATTATCACCGACTAGTTTTCTTGAAACTACACTTCCACTTTCTTCCAATTACCTTGCTTGAATTTATACCAGGCAATAACTGCTAATATAATTTCAGCCGAAGGAATCGCAATAAAGGCTCCGGTTGGTCCCATTTTAAAATAAACGGCCAATAGCCAGGCCAGTGGAACTTGTATGAACCAAAAACAAATTACATTTATCCATGTTGGTGTCTTTGTATCACCCGCACCATTTAGGGCTTGCACCAGTACCATCCCCACTCCATAAAATATAAAGCCCGTACCCATTACTTCCAAAGCAAGTATTCCAACTTTTTGAACTTCTGCTTCTTGCGTAAATAAGCTGATAATTGGCGTTGCAAAAAAAACAAATAAGATCGTTACACCTGCCATAAACACCACATTGTAGCGGGTTGTTAACCATACGCTTTTCTCTGCACGTTCAGGTTGTTTTGCTCCCAAATTTTGCCCAACCAATGTGGCAGCAGCATTGCTTAAGCCCCATGCCGGTAATATAAAAAACACTACGTTGCGAATTGCAATCTGATACCCTGCACTTGCCTCTGTACTGCCTGTAATGGAAACCAAATATGCCAAAATGATCCAGCTGCCGCTTTGAATAAAAAATTGAAATGTTGCTGGTGTTGCAACGGTTAGCAAATTTTTAATGATGGTGTTATCCCATTTAAAATATTCACTTATCAATTGAATGGATCTGTTCTTTTTAAACAAATGAAAACATTGATAAACAACACCGCATGTTCGTCCAATAATAGTGGCAGTAGCTGCACCTACCAACCCCATTTCAGGAAAAGGGCCATAGCCATATACCAAAACCGGACAAAGAATGATATTTATTCCACTTGCCAGCCATAAGCTTTTCATTGCCATTGCTGCATCTCCGGCTCCTCTAAAAATTCCGTTGATCAAAAATAAAAGAATAATTGCCGGGCTGCTTAGCATCATCATTTTTGTAAACAGTGTTCCCTCTCTTATTACCTCTGGCTGGGCACCCATTAATTTTAATATGTCCGCTGCAAATACAAAACCGATTGCGCCAATAACAATTGAAATCAGAACCGAAATGAGTATTGCCTGTGCACCGGAATGTGATGCTTCTTTAAAATTCTTCTCTCCAACACGTCTTGCCACCACAGCTGTAGCACCCGTACTTAAGCCAATCCCAATGGTATACACAAGCGTAATAACGGATTCAGTAAGTCCTACTGTTGCCACCGCGGATTTTGCATTTTTCAGATGTCCCACAAAAAAAATATCAACAACAGCAAATACCGACTCCAGGCTCAATTCCAGTATCATCGGAATGGCTAATAAAACAATCGCTACTTTAATACTCCCTTGTGTGTAATCGTGTTCTTTCCCTTGTATGGATTGTTTAATAAGCGAAATAAATCTGGCTAATTTGCGCTCCTCTTTTACTTCAAAATTTGTTTGCATGGGATGATCTATCTGTTTTCAAAGCAAAGATAGAAGATGTTATCATAAATAGACTTATTAAAAAACGACAATCTTGTTGGGGAATAGCGACATTTAATTTATTAATTTTAAAACAACAAAAATTTGATCCATGAAAGCTCATCAATTAAATATGTTGAATACCTATAATACGGTAGCCAAAGCTTACGCCGATAAATTTATGGATGAGCTACAGCACAAACACCTCGATAGAATCTTATTAAAAGCATTTGCTGCTGAAAATAAACATGCTGGAAAATTTATTGATTTCGGTTGTGGTCCGGGTCAAACCACTCAATTTCTCTCCCAATGTGGCATCACGGATTTGGTTGGAATTGATATTTCTCCAACGATGATTGATACCGCCAAGCAATTAAACCCACAACTTCAATTTGAAACAAATGACTTATTACAATTAAGTTACGCTGATAAGTCATTTGACGCAGCTATTGCATTTTATGCTATTGTACATTTTACAATAGATGAATTAAAAATTGCCTTTCAGGAAATAAAAAGAGTATTGTCGGAAAAAGGAGAATTGCTTTTTTCATTTCATGTGGGAAATGAACGTATACATTTGGATACCTTATTAGATCACGCTGTCAATATCGATTTTCAATTTTTCGAAACAGAAGCTGTTGTCGAATTATTGAAACAAACAGGATTTGATATCATTGATGTGATCGAACGGCAAGCCTATAAAGATGTGGAATATCCAAGTAAACGAGCTTACATTTGGGTGAAACGTATTGCATAATAAAAAAGCTGCTGTTTATTCAACAGCAGCTTTTAAAAGAATAGGAGAGCTCGGTGTTATTATTTGATCCGGATAACGGGCTTCATACTGAAATCACCATTACCCTTTTCATTAACAGATTTTTCTGCATCAAAATCCAATAACAAATTAAATGTATAACCAGCTGGGATGTCTCGGTGTACATTTATTTTTAATCCGGACTGTTGTCCACTTGGCACTTTCAGATCATGAAGCACAGAATCAGCCGTCATAACAGAGGAGTTTGGTCCTAATACAAATCGGATCTGACTTACTTTACCTGCTGGAATCAAAGTGCTATCTACAAGTGTTGTATCAATTCCATTTCTAAGTTCCAATAAATTGTAAATACCCGCATTTGTTGGTAAATCAATCCAACCATCTGTACTATTGCTATCAGCAGATATGTGAATTCTTACTTGTTTTATATCAACATTTACCTGCAGATAATTTGCCGGAGCATCCGTTAACTTAACGCGTATTGCAGCAGTTCCGGTAGAAACAGGAGCTTGCCCAGATATAACATCTTTTTTGCATGCTTGTATCAAAAATAAGGAGCCTGCAATTCCTAGCATTATTACAAAAATCTTTCTTGTTTTCATTTCTATCTAAATTTTGGGGATTACATTTTTAATTAGTCTATACCAATACCGCCCGGACATACAAGAAATCCGCCGTTTTTGGTACCATCAACAAAGTTTTCATTAATCGAACTCAGTACATCCGAAATTTCTGTAGCTGAGTATTTTGAAGGACATCCACCTAGCACTTTGTTTGCTTCTGAAAGCACAGCGGCAATTGTCATTCCTTTAAAAGTTCCTGTGCCGATTATTAGGTTTCCTAATTGAACCGAAGAACCACTGAATGCAGGATCGTAAAGGTCAAATTGCACTGAAAGTGTAAGTGCAACCAATTGACTAGCCAGGTTATTTTTTAGGCCGGTTGGATTTGTATAATTGGTAGTTAATACTGCAGGAGTTCCACCTGCGGGAAGATAGTCCGTAATTGCCTGGGCAGATGTCAATGTTATCTTATATGTACAACCTACGGTTAATCCATTTGGAAAAGCGCCTGCAAAATTGTTATGTACATATTTACCCGGATTATTTCCATGTGGCGTTGAACCCCAACCTCCTTGTGTTTGCGTTCTGAAATTTCCGCAAGTCATAGAATCCGAAGTTGGAACGTCATCTATTTCACTATGGTTTTTGTCTGACGAAGAAATTGGTTTAATTCTCAATTCTTCCTTTGTGCAACCTACTAGGGTTACAGCTAAAATTGCTACGATGGAGGTTTTTAGAATAAATCTTTTCCCCACTTTCCGATCCCGTAATTCTGAATTCATTGGTTTATAATTTATGGTTTGTAATTCATAGTAGCTAAATTAAACCAATAAGTTGCACCCCCCCTCAACTGCATGGGTGTTTATCGACTAAATTGTATCGACGTTTTGGATTATTTCTCCCAAAAAATGTATCGGATTGGTTAGGTTAACGAAGAAAATTGAGGAGTTGCATCAATTTTTCGTAATGTTTATACTACGAATTTGCGTAGGTTTGAAGCAATAATGCAGTTTTATCTGCTCTTTTAATCCCATCCGGTTGCCTGGTTGACAACCGGATGGGATGTCTTTACCGAATATTTTACTACTTGTGTTGTTTTTCCAACAAAGCATCCAGATTTTCCATGCCGGCAGTAAATCCTTCTTTGAAGCCCATTTTTAAAATCGCCTCCAGATCCTCTAACG
>DAORKB010000162.1:0-8013 GCA_035439365.1 Bacteroidia bacterium | reverse complement strand
ATATGATTCTGCATCAATTCCATCATGGATGAAACCGTAGATGACAATTCTTTATTAAACTGAAAAATACTTTCAGAAAAAATAACACTAACTACCGAAGGCTTTTGTACAAATGTTTTTAATTGCGAATCAAACAGATCTTTCAAAAGTTCTGATGGACTGCGATCTTTATTAGAAAGTATTACATCAAGCCTCCCTTTCATTTCCTCAATAAAGTATGTTAACAAGCCAAGTAATATTTCGTTTTTGCTTTTAAAGTGGCGATACAATGCAGCTTCTGATAAATTTAAGTCAGCAGCAAGTGTTTTAATGGTTAAATCCTGGATGCCATGCTCATCAATTCTTTTAGTAGCAGCTTCAATGATTTCTATTTGTCGTTCTGAGAATTTATTATTTTTCATTTTCAAGTTTCATTTTATAAAAAGATATTCCTAACCAAATTACTGACACCGTCATACTAATTGCACCAATAAGCACAAAAACCGGAGGCGCACCTAAATACACTTCTAACAAAATCCCTAATGGCATTAATAGACCAATTAAACCAAGCCACGAAATTACCGTTGTGTTTTTAAGTTGATTTTTAAAATGTAATAGTAAGTAACCTATCAAAATATTTAAGAAGGCGAAAAGATTACCGTGTACATGGGCTAATCTTGTTTCAAAGTGTTTACCTATTGAGTAAGAGTTAATCCACTCTTCCTTACCGGGAGCAAAGTCTCTTAAATAGATTAATAGAAAGCCGTACGCCATAAACAATCCCATTACAAGAAAACCGATAGCTATGTTGTTTTTTCCTTTCATGATTTTAATGTAAGTTAGTATTCACTTACAAAAGTACTAAACATTTCTTTCCCCCACAATTATTTTAACAACTATTTGAATGATTTAAATCAAATTGGTAAATTCCAAAGCAGATTTCTATACCATTTCCACAATCTTCCTTGCAGCCACTGAATTGATATCAAAAATGGCTACATTTGAAATCATGGCTATAGAACGAAATTTTTCAGAGCACAACACACGGTAGAATGGGGATACGATGGAATCAACATTCGTATTCTTGAATATAAAGTGAATCTTAAAATGCATGCATATAAGATCTTAGAAGGTTATTTCTTATTGTAGTGAGCCAAGACTTTTATTACATAGCTTAATCCAATAATGATTATAGTTAAAAATACGTTAATTCCAATCGATAGATACAGGACAGCTACTGCCGAAAAATTGCTAGATGATTGTTTTTCAGATTGGTTTGCATTTATCGTTTCATTCGGTATCGCTACCGGTGGCGAACTCACAACAGGGGGCTGTTCAAGTTTTGTAGTTTCCTCGCTAACGAATGCTACAACAGCTTTAACTTCATCATCAGTCAGTGCTTGATCAGGCATTATCATTTTATTGTTATCATTAAAAATCTGAACAGCCTTTGGATCATTTTTTTTAACCAACGATTGAGATGATTTAACCCATTTTATGAGCCATTTTATATCATGTTTTTTATCCATTCCAATTAAATCCGGACCCACTATTTTCCCTTTTCCAATGGTATGGCAAACTGCACAATTTTTTTTAAAAATGCTTGCGCCATCCTGACTATTCGCGCTTAATGTTATTAGCATTGATGCAATGAGAATGATTATAAAACGTTTCATAACAATTTGTTTTAGAGGGTTAATACTGATAAAACACTGAAGCCTAAATATGCGCTATAAAAGTAAAAAATCCAATCTGTATAAAATATGATTCCTATCAGTATATTGCTGATTTCTTATATTTGGCATATTTTAATTAAATTAAATGACTTACATCATTTAATTTGTGTTTATTTTGTTGTTCCTTTGTTTAAATAAAATCAAATAGTGTTTAAGTGTTGTTCTGTTGAGAAAATAGGAAAAATAGGCTAAACTTTAATAATCTCCACCAAAAGTGAGAGAGAATTGAGAAATTACTATACGCAAAATATTTATGCAGAAAAACTTTACTAAAGTTAAGATGAATGCTGAAACAATTTTAATGATTAATTTTTTAAAATCCAAAAAACTAACAGCAATGAAAACTCTAAGTTATTTTGCACTTACATGTGGATTAACAGGTTTGTTATCATGTAATACTGAAAACTCAAATGAAGTTGCGCAGACAGCGGAGACTTCAACAGCTCAAACCGGTCAATCGGGTGTTGAAGATAAGGAATCTGCTAAAAACATTGTACAGATAGCAATGACAAGCGAGGATCATTCAACATTGGTAACAGCAGTAAAAGCTGCCGAATTAGTTGATGTTTTGAGTAATGCTGGTCCCTTTACCGTTTTTGCTCCTACCAATGCAGCTTTCGATAAGCTTCCCGAAGGAACAGTAGAAGGACTATTAAAACCTGAAAAAATAGAGGCACTTCAGGATATCTTGCAGTATCATGTTTTTGTTGGAGTTCTTCAGTTAGATGCACTTCAGGATGGGCAAAATTTGGGGATGGTTAACGGAGGAAAAGTAGTAGTAGCCAAAAATGATAGCAAAGTTACCCTCAACGGTACAGCAACCATTATCGCTTCAATTCCAACAAGTAATGGTATCATTCATGTAATTGACGGAGTGTTACTATCGAAATAATTTAAATGTTTTTGTTTGGTGGTTGACTTAAAGCCCTAATAACTAGGGCTTTTCGTTTTATTAGGATCTGTAGAAGAATCAATAATTATTACAACCATTTTGAATTGAATTATCTTGAATTATTATTCAAATTAATTAAAGATCTTTCTTCTTGAAGATCCTTAACGATAAAATAAGAGGAATAACAATCCATAAAAACAATATTGACAATGATGTAATCCACCCTTTCGTCGTACCAAAAAAATTTTTGAAAACAGCACCTGTATATCCCATAAGTGCAGAAACATCTAGTCTCAATAGAATAACAATTCTACTAAGATCAATTGGATTAAATGTACTTATGATCATCATAAGCGTTTCTAGAGGATAATCAGCAAACTGAAATAGAAGAAATAAAACAAGGCCATCAAAAATTATCGCAAAATATAGCCATAAAAATATGGACATTCCAATTCCCTTGGCTTTGTCTCGTGTAATCACGGTAGCCAATAGTGCAATTGAAACAAATATTACGGATAGAAAGCATCCAATCAGAATCATTACAAAGCCTGTAAGATTTGGTTCAAAATAAAGGACGGGTATTCCAGAACCTATACAAAAAGCCAGAATAAGGGAGACCGAGAGGCCAGAAAAAAGGCTCATCCAAATGCTCTTTCGCTTTAAAGGCTGACTTACTAAGAGCTCAATAAATTCGGAGCTATTATAAATATAAATAGTGGAAAAAATAATGGATACAAGCGGAATTATAAATAATTCCAGGTTGAGTAGGCTTAACAATCCTTTTGCAGTATTGTCTTCAAGACTGAATATACTAAAAGATATCAGAAACAATAATATCGTGTATCCAAGAATGACCTTGTTACGAAGAATATCCAATATCACATATTTAACAACTTTTCCCATCATTCATCTGAACCATTACTTTTGCAATTGCTTTTGATAGCTTGTTTTCACCAGTTTCCTGTTTTAACAGAGATACTTCCTTTTGCAATTTTAATTTTCCATCTTGCATATATAAAATATGGGTGACAACATCATCAAGTTCGCTAAGAACATGTGAGGTAATGATGACCAATTTTCCATTAAATTTCTCCTTTAAAATCTTTTCTGTCAGGATCTCCGATGAAACAGGGTCCAGTCCGGCTGTGGGTTCATCCAAAATAAGTACATCCGCATTGAATAAAAATGCTAAGGAAGCACTTACCTTTTGTCTTGTACCTCCTGAAAGCGAACGCATACGTTTATTTGATAGCGCATACAAATTAAATTTTTGGATCAACTCTTCGTCAAGATTGCGATTAGCATCTGCTCCTCTGATATCTTTCATCATATCGATCACTTGTCCAATTGTCATATTCTCCGGGTACCTCCCGATCTGTGGCATATAACCAATCTTTGAGCGGTATTTCCAATCTTTATAAATATCTTTATTATCAAATAAGATCGTCCCATCATCAGGAACTACCATACCCAAAATACTTTTAATGAGAGTTGTCTTTCCGCTCCCATTTGGGCCGATCAATGCAACGCATTCTCCGCTATTAAACGATAATTTCAAATTATCAAGCGCTTTAAGCTTACCAAATTTTTTTGAAATGTTGTTTATTGCGATCATATATCAAGTGCTTTCATTAGAGGATAATTGTCTTTCAAATTTTCTGGTGTTAAAGATGGGATAATTTTCTCTGTTTTGTCCAGTAAAGAGACAATTATGCTTCTGAATAAGACCATTGCAGGAGGATTTTTTTCAATGATCATGGAATACATACTGATGGGTCGGTATGGCAGATCACCGATTTTGTCATGATCGATATCGTAGCCCTCATAATGATCCCAGTAATTGTAATTGAATGAATTTAGCACCAGACTGCCATTGGTTCCAATATCGAAGGTATTACCAAAAAAATTATTGAAATTTAAGGTAATATCCATACAGCTAGCCTGTATTTTAATTGCGAACCCATTCCCCGAAAAAACATTTTTTATTACTTGCGTGCGATTCACCCCTTCCATGTAGATGCCACTTGTGTTTTGTTCAAACCTGTTTCCATTAATATAGCTGCCCGATATTTCTTTCAATAATAACCCGTAAGCTGCGTCACCCCAGTTATCGGAGAATGTATTGTTGAACATTTTTACACCATGCGTAAACATTACCGCCACTCCCGCTCCATTTCTGCTGAAGATGTTAGAGATATAAGCATCATCATGGGAAAACATAAAATGCAGACCATAACGAATGTTTCTTTGAGAAATGTTACGCCAGATGATGGAATTGGTAACAAACTCAAAGTATATTCCATCTCTATGCCCAGTAATCTTGTTTCCGATGATCTGTAGACTATCTGACTTCCAACAGTGGATGCCGTTACCGATTTGTTGTTCTTCTGTGCTATAAGCAGTGATGCGATTATTCTTGATGATACAATTTTTTCCGAACTGTACATAAATCCCAAAAAAAGTGTCGTCAAATATGTTATTCTCAATGGTTACATTTTCCGAATCATAAATTTTGATTCCGGCTACATCATCCAGTGTACCCATGCCACTGTGCTGAAACTTAAAGCCTTTGACGATGACATGATCAGACTTTATGGAGATCAGTTCATATGTATGTTCACCATCCAACACCGGATAATTTTCTCCAATAAGAGTAAGTGGTTTATCTATAATAATATTTTTCTCAAAATAATTTCCAGAAGAAACAAGAATAGTATCTCTGGAATTTGCATTGCGAATTGCCGATGTCACGCTTTTGGTGTTCAATGATTTAGAAACCCTAATGATCGAGGCTTCAAGAATACATGAATAAATAATTGCAGGGTAAACCAGTAAATAATGAAGTGATTTAAATTTGAATATCATTCGTTCAAACTGATGATTTTATTCTGCATAATTTCTTCTCCGGTAAGCTGATTCCGATAATATTGAAGGCTATCGGGTGATGAGAAAGCAGCTATGTTTCCACCCATTGGTGCTTTGATATTATTGCTTTGCAGAAAAAGACATGCTTGTTTTTTGATGAGGGCACGATTCCCACAAAAATCAGTAAAGTAAATATCTTTGACCGTATTCATTGGTAGCCCTTTATCATGAATTTCTGCCTGAAGACAATGCAGGTCATCATATTTAAAGACTTTACCTTTTAATGTTATTACTTCTGCACCAAAGCGGTTATCACTGATAGTCATTTTACAATAATGACAATTATCCTTCCCTACTTTAATAGGATCGGGTCCTGAGGTGCAACCTGGAATTATAAGAACCATAAAACCTATGACGGCTATTCCGACACCATTCGGCTTGAAATTTTTTCTTCCTCTGACATCTGCGATTACACATATTAGTAAAAGGGCTCCAACGATAATAAATAGCCATCCACCGATATCGGGTACCGAATATGCTCCGAAATTCAATAATTGCTTATATCCGATCAAGGGAGGTTGATAGGCCATTCCAGGAACAATGATCGCCGCGTTAGGATCAAGGTTGTGGCCATAATCATATTCCCACTTCCAGAAATCAATCATCGCAACTGTTCCAAATAAAATAAAAAGTGTTAATAATATGTACATTAATTTTCTATTTTTCAAAACAGCGACTATAAAAAAGAACAATGCAAAACCGACGATCAAATAAGGAAGAATTTTAAACTCAATAAAATCTTCATTATGAAGCGTCTTCATTCCGATATAGTGATTTAATCCGTTTATAATTGCTACATCTCCGCCTAATCCGTTTGCACCAATATTCATCATTAAGCCTTCCGGGTATTGTGGTGCACTTAGCTCAATTTTCCAAATCGGGGTAAACAGGACAAATATCAACAGAATGACACAAATTAAAAGTGTGATGCGTATTGGATTCGAAATTGTATTGTTTTCCATTGCCATAAAATTGAAGAACGTGGATTAAAATCTCTTTTATCCACGTTCCTTGTTTGAATTACTTGGCCTCAGCTGTTGGCTGATTTGTCCCTGTGCTGAACAATAGCGGAACATTGCTTCCTGCAGGAGATACACGTATGTATCCCGACATTTCTTGATGTAAGGCACTGCAAAAATCAGTACAATACATCGGGAATATGCCTACTCGATCCGGCATCCATTTCAATGTTACTGTTTCACCCGGCATTACAAGTAATTCTGCATTAGCTGCACCTTTTATTGCAAAACCATGAGGTACATCCCAATCCTGTTCAAGGTTGGTAACATGAAAATAAACTTCGTCACCCATTTTAATTCCCTCTATATTGTCAGGCGTTAAGTGAGAACGGACAGCTGTCATGTATACATGCACTTGTTTTCCTTCACGTACCACTTTTGTTTCTTTTTCACCCATTGCAACATAAGGATTTTTATTCTCGTTGATTTTAAAAATCTTAACTGATTTATCTTTTATCAGATCTGCTGCAACTATTTGAGCATAATGGGGTTCACCAATAGTTGGATAATCCAAGATCATTTGCATTTTATCGCCACTGATATCATATAGTTGCGCACTTTGCGAAAGTTCCGGTCCAGTTGGTAAATAGCGATCTTTGGTGATCTTATTGTAGGCTACCATATATTTTCCATAAGGTGTTTTTGTATCACCACCGGCAACACATAAGTGACCTACAGAATAGTAAGTAGGAACTCTATCAAGAACAGTCAGATCTTTCAGACTCCATTTTACAATCTCCGAGGAAACGAACATGGAAGTATACGCATTTCCCTTCGCATCAAATTCAGTATGTAATGGTCCTAAACCTGGCTTTTTTACTTCTCCGAAAAGGGCGGACTCATATTTTATGACTGGTATTCCTTCGTAGTCTCCTGCATAATCCTTTGCTGCAATTGCTTTTTGAATTTTATCATAACTAAAAACAGGGATTAATGCTGCCAGTTTGCCACTTCCTACAATATATTCTCCGGTTGGGCTTATGTCACAGCCATGAGGGGATTTAGGACAGGGAATCATGTAACAAATATCCGGAAACTCTTTAGAATCTAACACTGTAACTTGCGTTTTCATTTCCGAAACCGCAGAATGAGTTATATCGTTGTATGTGTTGTGAGCATATTTAACAGATTGTTTTTTTCCTTTACCGGCTTTAATGTACTCTTCTGCTTTTTTCCAGTTTACAGCCATAATAAAATCCTTATCCAGTTGAGAGGCATTTACCTCAAGCAAGGTATTTGCTTGTTCTGTATTGTAAGTTGAAAAGAAAAACCAACCATGTGATACTCCTTTGCCTGCACGGCTGAGATCAAAATTTACACCGGGACATTGGATCTGAAAAGCAATATCCATTTTGCCCTCTTTCTTATCTACACTAATGAATGTTAATGTTCCTTTAAAATTCTTTTTATAAGTATTGATTGGAATATCCCCATTGACATCATCTGGCGGTACACTGAAGCG
>DAORKB010000161.1:0-8147 GCA_035439365.1 Bacteroidia bacterium | reverse complement strand
CATTGTTTTAATTTTATAAATTATAGGTGGTCGCAAATTGCGACCACCTATAATTGAGTTTAACTTAATGTTTTTAATGTCTATTATTTCCGCAAAGCTAAATGGCCTCACGGCCAAATAAAAACACTTCTCACAACTTACCTTATTTTATTGTTGTTCAAATTAGGTGGTCGCAATTTGCGACCACCTTAGTTTAGATAGAATTGAAATGACGCCGAATATGCTGTGTCCATTCATTTTACTAAAAAATAAGAGGTGGTCACATTTTGTGATCACCTCTTTAACTCTCTTAGCCCCCCTCTCCTTTTTTCAAGGAGAGGGGCCGGGGTGAGATTCTACGCATTATACAACTCCATCACCGTGATCTCCGGAGAAATACCAACACGTCCCGGATAACCTAAAAAGCCCAAGCCACGGTTTACGTAGATATGCTGGTTACCATCAGTATACAACCCTGCCCATTCTTTATAGATGTATTTTGAAGGGCTCCATTTAAATCCAGGTACTTCCATTCCCATCTGAAAGCCGTGCGTATGTCCACTAAAAGTAATATCAATATCGCCATATTCCGGTTTTACCTGTTTGTCCCAATGCGAAGGGTCATGTGATAATAATAATTTAACTGGATATTTTTCAGTTCCGGTATGTGCCTTTTTCAAATCACCATACTTTGGAAAGCTCAGATTACCACCCCAATTTTCCACGCCTAGCAGGGCAATAGAAGCATCTCCTTTGGTAAGCGGAACATGCTCGTTCATCAGCAAGCGCCAACCCAATTGCTTGTGTACATCTTTTAAATCATCCAAATTCTGTTTCTTGGCTTGCGGTGTTTCCCATTGCACATAATCTCCATAATCGTGATTTCCGAGGGTGCTGAACACACCATGAGGTGCATTTAATTTATTAAGTACGTTCATGAATGGCCTCATTTCGGTTGCTTCATTATTCACCAAATCGCCGGTAAAGAAAATCACGTCAGCATTTTGTTCCAAAACAATTCTTACAGCCTCTTCTACATGTTTTGTTGAAGTAAAACTTCCTGAATGTATATCTGATAATTGAACAATTTTAAACCCATTGAACTCTGGTGGTAAGTTGGGTAGCACCACTCTGGTACGATGAATCGTATAATTAAAAGCCCCTCTCACCATTCCATAAATGAATCCTGCAAATGGAATTGCAGTCATTCCCAGGGCAACATAATTTAGAAATTTCAATCGTGAAATTTTATGACTGCTTTCCGATGCTTGTATTGCATCCGAAGTCTCGGGTTTAACAAGGTAGCTTCCAATCCAGCGGAACAACCGGATAATATCATCAATGAGCAGAAAAATAACACCAATTATTTTTGAAAAAAGTAAAATGGCAATGGCAGCAAAAAAATAAATTCTAAAAAATTTGTTCCACTCCACATATGGGTAAAAAATGGGGGTTAATACAGTTAAAACAGAAATAGTAGTAATAGCGGCATAAATATAAAATACGAGATTCTTTTTACCCGTCGATGCCGTTTTTAAAACAGTTGAAATCGCCTGATAAAAATACCAATCGATAAGCAGAATCAGGATAGCAAAAATGACAAAACGAGTGAGATGCATAATTGAAGTTGTTTTTAACGACACAAAACTACGGAAACATTTTTCGATTTCAAAGTTTCCTGTTCTTTTCCTCTATCCATTTTGAAAGATATTTTGTACTTGCCATGGAATGGTGTAATAACATGGCCCCCATAAAATTATGAAGCCTATGGTTTTCGAGATCAGCCTGAACCTCAAGTATGCGTTGGACCAACTGTTTACCAAGTTTTTCTTTCGCATAAAAGGAATTAATAATCTGTATACCGTTTTGCTGGCTCCTGGTCCACGTATTTCTATCCGTATACAACTGAACCGCAGCCTTCGCAATAGCAGTCGTTTCATTTGCAATAAAACCGTTCCATTCAAACGTTCCATGCATTCCTTCCGCTCCAATGGAAGTGGTGACACTCGGTGTACCACATTGCATGGCTTCTACCAATTTACCTTTAATACCGGCACCAAATCGTAGGGGTGCTAAACAAACCTTTGCTTTCGATACAACAGCTTGTGCATCTGCTGCCCTGCCTTTTATGCAAAAACCTTCTTTTGCATTATGCAACGCCTCTACTTTCTGAGAGCTATAAGATCCGTACACATGCAATTCTGCCTGTGGCAATTCGTTCCTTATCAACGGCCAAATTTCCTGCTTTAAATAGAGTACAGCGTTCCAATTGGGTTCATGCATAAAATTACCAATGGTTATAAAGTGTTGCCGTTGCTCAAAAGATAGCCAATTGGCTATATCTGCAGGTAATATTGGATTTAATAAAAAAGGAACATAATGAAGTATTGAATTTTGAATTTGAAATCGATTTTGTAACAACCGCATTTCAACATCAGAAATGATCAGCGAAATGTCGGAGCGTAAAATGCTTGCTATTTCTCGCTTTGCCATTTCTTCGATCAATACATCTGTTTCTTCAAAAGATCGATTTTCTTTCAGTGCCTTATGTCTTGCTACACGAAGGAAATGCAAATCGATCGTATCTAATATCCGTAAAGCAGAAGGGCAATGCGCAGCTACTCTCCAGCCAAATTGTTCTTCCATCATAAATTTATCAAACACAACGATGCTTGGCTGCAATTCTGAAATGAACGTATCAAAGCTATTGTCATTTAAAAGAATGGACACTTTTGAAACGGGCCAGTTCAAAAAGTCAATCATAAAGGCCGAATCTGCTGCAGTACTGGCAAATGTCAATTTCCAGCCCTGAGCAAGAAACAGTTCCATGAGTTGTACAGTACGGCTGCCTCCGGCTGAGGAAGCGGGTTCAGGCCATACACTTCCGATAAATAAAACATGCTGCTCCTTACTTTTCATGTTTGCTCAAAATATTTTTTTTAGTCCAGATGAATCCCTTCATCCCCTTCCTGATAAGGTAAATACGTAATAATAAATTGAAACATTTCATCTGATGTTCGCATACTACCGTCTCGTTCTGCAACCAACCTTGGCGGACTAAAAGGATTGTTGGGATTGTTACGGGTATTGTCAAAAATTCCCTCGATGTGAATCGTAGCTCCTCTCGGGATTTTCAGCATTTTTTATAGGTATAGAAATACTGCCATCGGAAGTCCCACTTATGAATGCGTATCATAGGGATGGTATCATTTTGAAGCGTTACGGCATAAGCCAAAAAAGATTTACCCAATAAGTGCATATGTGGGTTGATGGTTAACACGGATATATCGAAAGGTAATGTATAATCTGAATGAAATTTCTTTATGGAATCGGCAGGTATAACAAGTTGTGGTACGGTTGGAGACACACCATAGGTTCCCATTTGAAACTCCTGCGACGGTCTTTTTGGTTTTTTATCAGCATAAAAAATATTAAAAGTAGTTTGATCCGTTGTATCAACTCTCGAAGGACCATAGTGAATATCTTTTAAAAAAAGTGCCCCTTTTTGTGTTATTTTAAACCCACCTATTCCATCCGGATAAATGGGTGGAACAACACCTGGAAGGTAATTGGCCACCGACTGTGTAAGTAGTGGAAAAGTTACACCATCATCGTTTGCCAATCCAAGAGCTTTGTAAGCATTTAGTTTATCTGGAAAAGCTTCGAGATCAACAACTGTATTTCCTTTAAAAACATCTTTCTTTTTTTTAGAGTCGTAACTTAATTGTGCATTTACATGATGTACCAATTTTCGATTATCAGGAATAATCTCAATAACACGAACAAATGTATCTTTTGGTATTTCAAAAGGTACGCGCATCAATAGAAACAGGTCCTTTCCGTTTCCTTTAATTGAATAAACATCACGCAGTTTTACGACCAGGTCGGGTTTACCAAGTTGCGATCCTAACGGAAAAAAAGGAACAGCAGGCATTTTGGTTGAATCACCTTGAATGGCACCTTGATCCACCCAGTTTGCAATTGTGTTGATCTCTTCTTCTGTCAATACATTTTCTTTTACAAAATGCGTATAGCTGGCATCTGCAGGCCAGGGAGGCATAAAACGGCTTTGTGTTACAAATCTTATAAGTTTGCTGCGTGAAGCCACATCTTTATAAGTCAATAAAGAAAAAGGGCCCGCTTCTCCCGGTCTGTGGCAGGATGTACAATTTTTATAAATAATGGGAGCGATGTGTTCTGAAAATGTATCGGTCTCTTTTTTTTTTACAACACTGGTGCTGCAGGAAATAAGAAAAGAGCAGTTGAATATATAAAAAAGAAAAATTAGACGCTTTATAAGCTGCATTGCTAAATAAAATTAAAAAATTGCCAACTCAACATTAAATTTATAAATTAGTACGCGATTATATCCGTTAAACTTTTTAAAGTATGACCGTTTTTAATAAAAAACACTTTATTATAAGGGTTTTTATTTTTTTATTCTTCTTTACGTTCCTATTCTCTTGCCATTCCAACAGACCTGGCTACAACCCCTATCTACGTAAAAAGCCACTTGAAAAACAGTATAAATCAAATAAAAGAGCTGTTGACAGAGGCACCAAAAATTACGGAAAACAGATGCGTAAAAACAGCAAACGTTTATTTGGAAGGCCACCGTCTAAACCAATGGGTAATTAATTCGCTCACCACTTCTTTTACAGCGTTAGTAAAAACTTCATCGTATCTACCCCATCTGCATAGTCGTTCAAAGCAGGACATTGTGCTTGTCCAAATGGTATAGCTCGTTCAATAGCTGAATCCATAGAAACAATGCATTGTATTTGTTCCGCATCTTGGGCCAAACGTCTATTTAATTGCTCTACATCCTCATAAAACTCATAAAACAACACTCCTATTGGAGAAGCATATTGCTGACTTTCTTTAAGGAGTAAGAAATTATTATCAAGCAGACTTGTGTCACTACTCATTAAATAAACCGTTCGGTTGTAATCGTAATTGTTTCCGTATTTATTGATATTGATAATATCCTGAAAAGACAGGATTGATTCATAAAACGAATCAAATACATACCCTTTGGGAACAAACAATTTAGAGACACTCCTGCACCCTAATCCAAAATATTGAAAGATATCTTCCCCTAACCGCGTCAGGTCTTCTTTTTTTTCCTTACCTGTAAGAACCGCTACAGCGTTTCTGTTTTTACGAATGATGGTAGGATACTTACTAAAATAGTAATCAAAATACCGAGCTGTATTATTGCTACCGGTAGCAATTACTGCTTGCATATTTTTTAATTGTCCCTCCGTAAATTCAATGTAATCAAAAAAGGCCGGTTCTATTTTGATAATGATTTTTGACAGAAACGGAAGTAAATACTTATCGTCAGAAGAAAGCTTTCCAACAAAGCGATTTCCAGAAAGCAATACACATAAAAAATCATGAAAACCAACGAGCGGAATATTGCCGGCCATAATTACGGCAACTCGTTTCGGATCCTTATTTTCAGGAAAATTCGTTCGGTAAGGTGCAAGAAAGGTGGAAAGTGAATTTTTATCCAGGTTTTCAGCAATAGCTGCAATCGCCTTTTTTATATTTTGTTCTGTAAACCAAGGATTATAAATAGAAACCTGTGCAATTAATTCATTAAAGTCGTTATAAAACAACTCATTTAAATCATCACAATCTGAATTTTTTTCACCCTTTTCAATTTGTTTTAAAAATTTACCCAGTATGCTAAAGGCTTCAATCCTGTTATCTAAGGTCATTTTAGAAAGATTCTAAACTATATAAATTCTATATACTATTGCTTGTTTTGTATTATATTTGTAGCGGAAATTTTAAACAAAACTAAGAAAAACAAAATTCAAATGGCAATTAAAATTACTGGAGAGTGCATTAATTGTGGAGCCTGTGAACCAGAGTGCCCAAACAATGCAATATATGAAGGTGGTAATGAATGGCGTTTTGCGGATGGTACTTCTATAAAAGGCACCTTTACTGGAAAAAGTGGTATTACAGTTGATGCCGACGCGCCCGTAGCCCCTGTATCGATGGATCTATACTATATCGTATCTGATAAATGTACAGAATGTGTTGGTTTTCATGACGAACCTCAATGCGCTGCTGTATGTCCGGTTGATTGCTGTGTAGATGATGAAAACTGGAGAGAATCAAAAGAAGAGCTTCTTGAAAAAAAGTCGACTTTACACGTATAGTATTCATATCTTTATAAAAAAGACCATTCTTTCAAGGATGGTCTTTTTTGTTAAAGGCTATCTTAAAATAAACACGACATCCTCCCGTTTAATAATACCAATAGCATCAGCATGAAATATATTTTTTTTGTTTTTAGTATTATTTCAATTTCCGTTTTTAGCCAAAAGCAATTGAATGGTAATACTGAAATGATACAAGATGAGCATCATTTAAAAACAATTTGCGAGCATTTATTTACGGCAAAAACAGAAGCTGAACAAAGAAAATATAATGATGAACTATTAAAAGCATTTGAAAAAATACTGAGTAATCCCAATTCATTTGAAATGACGTTTGATTCATTAAAAAATTACATGGGGATCCTGACTGCTCCTGATAATACATTCAAAATTATTAATTGGAACCTGATAAAAGATGACAAAACCTATGAATATTTTGGGTTCATCCAATCAAAATTCACTCAGAAAAAAAAGACAGGTTTCTTAAAAACGCAGGAAATAACCACCATTCAGCTTTACCCCCTCATTGATAAATCGGCAGAAATAAGAAACCCTGAAAATGCCATTACTGATAATAAGAAATGGTTCGGAATGCTTTATTATAAAATCATTTTGAAAAAATCGAAAGAAAAAAATTATTACACGTTACTTGGCTATGATTTGAATGATGCCTTTTCAAAGAAAAAAATAATTGATGTGCTTACCTTCGATGCAAATGGCAATCCACGGTTTGGTGCCGATATTTTTGCAATGGGCAAAAAGTATCCGAAACGTGTGATCTTTGAATATGCTTACAATTGTTCGATGTCGCTTCGTTACAATAGTCAGAAAGATTCCATTGTTTTTGATCACTTATCGCCACCAGAACCACAACTGGAAGGGCAATTTCAGTATTATTGCACCGATATGAGCTATGATGGTTTTGGCTTTAAAAAAGGTAAATGGAACTACGGGACAGATGTAAGTGCCGTAAATGAAAAAAGTGACATGGATAAGTATTATCACGATCCCCATCAGGGAACAAAAAACAAAGGAAGTGATGTGATTATTGACAAAAAAAAGAAAATGAAGAAACAATAGCCGTTACTGCGTAAGCCGTAGCTTCTACTGATGAAAAGCGTAGACTTAATCAACCGCTTTAAACCACCTGTCTTTTCTGATTTTACTCCCTTCCCCACTTACTTTTTTATCAATTGACATTAAGACCATAACTGTTTTTCCTACGATGTGATCTTCTGGAACAAATCCCCAAAAGCGGGAATCTGCAGAGTTATGACGATTATCTCCCATCATAAAAAAGTAATTCATTTTAAATCTATAGTGTGTTGTATGTTTATTATTGATGAAAATAGAATCATTGCTTACGCGCACTTCATTTTTCTCATAATTGCATATAATGCGCTGATAAAGTGGTAAAGAGTCGATTGTTAGCTTTACAGAGTCGCCGGCTTTTGGAATATAGATCGGGCCAAAATAATCAACGTTCCACAAAAAATGCTCGTTTTCAGGAAACATATAATCATTATACGATCCTTTCTTTTCCAGTAAGGGTTCTATTTTAACGATGTGTGGCTCCTTCAATAATTTATCGATATCATCCGTACTCAAGGTATACCAAAACTCTCTAGCACTCGTCATTTTCCCACCTTCATTCAAATTTAAGATACTCGAAGAATCTTGTCTGTTTATAGAATCTACGTCCATTGTTACTTTGTAATTAAACTGTAATTTTTCCGGTCTGTCCAGATACTCTCCGTTAATATACACCTGGCCTTCTTTTACTTCCAGTGTATCGCCGGCAATACCCATGCATCGTTTAATATAAAATGTACGTTGATCAACCGGATAGTCATCATCCATTGGCCAATTAAAAACAACCACATCACCATGTTCAATGTCTGGTGAACCAAAAAAACGAAAGTAGGGGAACTTCATGCATTCAGAATAGGATTTGCTATCTTCTGTAAATGGTAAACGTTGATGTGCAAATGG
>DAORKB010000160.1:0-8177 GCA_035439365.1 Bacteroidia bacterium | reverse complement strand
TTAAAAGAATTTAAGTTCAATTATATTTTTCTGGATGAATCGCAAGCCATTAAAAATCCGCAATCACAGCGCTACAAAGCTGCCCGTATGCTTCAAGCCAGAAACAGGATGGTTTTAACAGGAACCCCGATCGAGAACAATACATTTGATATTTACGGTCAGCTTTCGTTTGCTTGCCCGGGTTTACTTGGTAACAAACTTTATTTCAAAGATACGTATGCCTTACCGATTGATCAGTTTCAGGATTACCGGAGAGCGGAGGAGTTACAAAAGAAAATCAAACCGTTTGTTTTAAGACGAACAAAAAAAGAGGTTGCGAAGGAATTACCCGAGAAAACAGAAATGGTTATATACTGTGAGATGGGTGAGGAGCAGCGAAGGATTTATGAAACCTGTGAAAAGGAGCTGCGTGATTTCATTGCCACCAAAAATCAGGATGAAATTACCACGAATAGTATGCATGTGTTAACGGGACTCACCAAACTGCGCCAAATATGCAATGTTCCGTCACTAATAAAAGAGGATGGGTATGCCGTAGATGCTTCTGCAAAAATGGATGTGTTGATTGAACAGATTGAAAACAAATCCTCACAGCATAAAATATTGGTCTTTTCTCAGTTTGTAAGCATGCTGGATTTAATAAAAGTGGAGCTGGAGAAAAAGGAAATTCCTTTTGAATATTTAACCGGACAAACGAAAAACAGATCATCCAAAGTTTCGTCCTTTCAAAAAGATGAATCGATTCGTGTATTTTTAATCAGTTTAAAAGCAGGAGGCGTAGGATTGAACCTAACCGAAGCCGATTATGTATACCTCGTGGATCCTTGGTGGAACCCGGCTGTAGAGAATCAGGCAATTGACAGAAGTTATCGTATCGGACAGGATAAACATGTTATAGCCGTACGACTCATTTGCCCGAACACCATCGAAGAAAAAATGATGAAACTCCAGGAATCAAAAAGCAAACTTGCCAGTGATTTAATTAAAGCGGAAGATGGCACGTTGAAATCCTTATCTAAAAAGGATCTGTTAAATTTACTTGATACTGAAAAGATTTAAAACCACCAAATTCTTAACTACCGTCTTGTTGTAAATAAGAAATCTGCAGATAGAAAAAATTTAAGGTAAATACTCCTCCAACACACCCAATCCCTGTCTCAATATCTCATAATTATCGGTAGTGCAGTCAACAACCGTTGAGGGTTCATTGTTTCCATACCCTCCGGCAATAACCATGTCTACTTTGTCTTTGTATTTTTCGTAGATCGCATCGGGGTCGGTGGTATATTCAATTAATTCGTCATCGTCGTGAACAGAAGTACTCATGATGGGATTACCCAATTGTTTTACTATTTGCAAACAAATAGGGTTATTAGGGATACGTATCCCTACTGTTTTCTTTTTGCTTTTAAATAATTTTGGAACACTGTTATTCGCTTCGAGTATAAATGTAAAAGGGCCTGGAAGTGCCTTTTTCATTAGTTTGTATGTGGTAGTACTGATGGGGCGCGTAAAATCTGAAAGGTGACTGAGGTCGTGACAGATGAATGAAAAGTTTGCTTTTTCTGCATCAATTCCTTTAAGTTTGCATACCCGTTCAACAGCCCGTTGTTTATTAATATCGCAGCCCATTCCATAGACCGTATCTGTTGGATAGATAATAATACCCCCATCGCGAAGGCAGTTTGCTACCTTCGCAATTTCAGTATCATTCGGTTTATTCGGATTTATTCGGATGAGCATGTTAGTTTAGAGTTTGCTCCAAACCTGCTTCGATTCGGAGAATTATTTCTTAGCGTCTTTCAAGAATTGTTCCAGCCCGCTGTCTGTTAAAGGGTGTTTCAACAATGCTGTAATTGCAGTTAAAGGACATGTTACCACATCTGCACCAATCGTTGCGCATTCAATAATGTGCATTGGATGACGGATAGATGCAGCAAGGATTTCTGTTGTGTATGCATAATTATCGAAAATAACGCGGATATCTTCAATCAAACGCATCCCGTCGGTTGAAATATCATCCAAACGTCCGACAAAAGGAGAAACATAGGAAGCACCTGCTTTAGCAGCTAATAACGCTTGTCCTGGTGAAAAGATCAATGTGCAATTGGTACGAATACCTTTTTCTGTAAAATATTTAATGGCTTTAATACCATCTTTTATCATAGGAACTTTAACAACAATTTGTGGATGTAAGGCAGCAAGTTCAAGACCTTCTTTAACAATACCTTCATAATCAGTAGAAATAACTTCGGCACTCACATCGCCGGATACAATTTTACAAATGTCAACGTAATGTTTTTTGATATTTGCTTCTCCTTTAATACCTTCTTTTGCCATTAAGGATGGGTTTGTTGTTACACCATCTAGAATACCAAGATCTTGCGCTTCTTTGATTTGATCAAGGTTTGCTGTATCAATAAAAAATTTCATGGGATTAGTTTAAGTGTTATAAAAAAAGGGGTAAGCTACTTACAGCGCACCGCTCAACCTGTTACCTTTGCTTGCTTCCGCACCTGGAGGGTTAGAGGGAGCTGGTCGTATAAGACTTACCCCGCGCAAAAGTATAGTTTTTAGTTGAATTTGCAAAAAAAAAATGTGAGGTTGGAGCGGTTATTTTTACGAGCAGTCGTCTGGGCTTAATTCAGAGTGAGTTATGAAAGAAACAAAGGGAATAGTTCAGATTTTTGACTGATTATAACCGTTTAATCAGAAAAAACAACCGGTAGTTAAATAAGCTACTTTTTATTAACAATTGTATATCAGAACCCAACAGTTTTCATACATTTGCGGCTCAGAAAGAAAAATGAAATTTTCAGTTTTAAGAGAGCTTGCTCTTGTTGGTATTTTAGGTGTCCTTTTTACATCAGGGATTTTTGCTCAATCAACTTCCAATCCTTTAGCAGATAAAGTACTTAATACGTGTCAAAAAGTTACGGATGAAAACCGTATAGCTGGTAATTTTCCGACGGATAGCTCGGCTTCTCTGCCCATCGGAATAGCTAAAACAATTGCAGGAACAAGCTATGTTATTGCTGTGGATGAAGCACATTTTTATCCGGATAGAGCAACTTGCAATGCTTATATGGCGATAGATCTGCCGGGGACGATGGACAAAATAGCTTTTGCAGCACAGAACATCGGGGTGAACCCGAAAGGTGTGATGTCTGCCAATAATTCAAGACTGGTACTTGTTTCCGAGCATCACATTAAAATCAATTCAAATGTTACACTTATTCTTAAGGCAGACGGAAGCAATTATGTGGATTGGGATTGCAATGGCTTTAAAAGTGTCAATTTAAAAGGAGTTTTTGAGTTTGAAGATACGTTTCTGGTGCCTGATTCCACTAGTGCGCCAGGTACTAAAAAGGTAACAGCAAGCTTTGAACTGCATACGGATGACATCCACAATTTTGTGGTGCAGGTGAATATGTCGCCATTTACATTGAAGGGGCTAAAGGATGTTTCATTTATGGTTACCGATGCAACGGTTGACCTTAGTGAAATTTCAAATGCGCCCAATATGGTTTTTCCGAAAGGGTACCAGTTGAATGGGAGCGATGAACAATGGACAGGTTTCTATGTCCGAAATTTTACAGTTAAACTGCCGAAAGCAATCTCTCAAAAGAATCAGGGAAGGACTTCCTTCTACGCAAACAATATGGTGATTGATAATTCCGGCGTTTCTGGTGTGTTTGGAGCAAAAAATATTTTATCCTATGAACAGTCCGATTTGGGTGGATGGCAATTTTCAATTGAGGACATTAATATCAGTCTGGCTCAAAGTCACCTGAATGGCGGAGGGCTTACCGGTGGTATAAAAATGCCCATGTTTGAAGATAATGCGCTGCTGTATAATGCTACATTAGAAGAAAACATCGCGTCTAAAGAACTGGATTATAAATTTATTGTCAGTACGCAAAATGGTTTAAAAGCAAATGTATTCTCTGCAACGGTTGATTTGTATTCAACTTCTAAAATTATACTGGCCAGGACAAATGGCAAATTTGTTCCCTCTGCAGATTTAACTGGTCAGATCAAGCTGAACTCCAGTTCTGCCAGTACCGGTAAACTGGATTTTCAAAACATCTTTATCACATCATCCGCTCCTTATGTTACAGCAGGTACATTATCTTTTACAACAGCAAATGCCGATGAGAATAAAATGGGTAAATACCCCATTACGTTCAACAAGATTGAATTGAATTTCAGCCAGACGGCCCCCAGCCTTTATTTTCAAGTGGGAGTCAATTTCATGAAGGCAGATGATCAGGGATTTGCAGCCGTTGCCGGTTTCCGGGTAATGACCTTAATTGATGCGAATAAAAAATGGAAATATGATCGGGTTAAAATCGATGATATTTTATTAAAGGTTACTACACAAGCCTTTACAATTGAAGGTAAAATTGAATTCAGACAAAATCATCCCGTTTACGGAAATGGATTTGCCGGACGTGTTGCACTTGGACTTACTGCGATTAACTTCAGTGCGGAGATCAATACCATTTTCGGAGTAAAAGATGATTTTAAATATTTTTATGTGGATGGTACGCTGCAATTACCAATGCCTGTTGTGATTGCATCGGGTGTATCCCTGTATCGCTTTATGGGGGGCTTGTATTACCATATGAAGCAGCCGGCAGGAAATGAAGGTAATTTGTATACCTCTGTTTTTACAAGTGGAAAATCGCCGGATTATGTTCCCGATAAATCCATTGGTTTGGGATTTAAAGCCGGTGTAACTGTGGGTTTGTCCGGAAAAGAAGATGCTTTTAATGCCGACGTTGGATTGGAAGTGCAGTTCAATAGTCCGGAAGCCGGAGGAGGGTTAAGTCTCATTAAATTTTCCGGTGATTGTTTCCTGATGACATCGATACAGGACCGTCAGGGAAAGACTTACACACAGGTTCCGGTAGGTGCACAGGTTATTATGGCTTATGATTTCAACAATAAAATATTCGATGCGATATTGAATGTTGGGATCAATTATGAAGATGTAGCAGGTAAGGTAAATAGTGTGATTCACTTTGAGCCGAAAACCTGGTATGTCTATGTCGGGAAACCATCTGCAAGAGGGTATGTAAGTGCTTATGGATTTACGATGGATGCCTATTTTATGGTTGGTAACAAGATCGAACCAATGCCTGACTTACCTTCACCGATCGGAGATAAATTCGGTAAACCCAACAGCAGAGATAACGGTGCTATAGAGAGTGGAAAAGGGTTTGCAACGGGTGCATCTTTTCATTTCGATGCGGAGAACACTATTGGTTTCAGTGCTTTCAAAGCCTATGGAAATGTGGGCGGGACAGTTGGTTTCGATTTAATGATGTTAAAAGTTTCTCCTGGTTATGTATGCCCCAATACTCAGTCAACCCCTGGGTTTAAAGGCTGGTTCATTCGCGGACAGGTATATGCATATTTTTATGCAAATGTGGGAATACGCGGAAAATATAAAGGAATAGAATTTGACTACAATGTTTTAAAAGCTTCTGCAATAGCTGCATTGTATGGTGAATTAATGAGGCCAAGTTACATAAGAGGGTATGTTGAATGTGAGTTTAGTTTCTTTAAGGGAGCATTCAGCAAACAATTCAATTTCGATTTCGAAAAGGGGACAAAATGCGGATAAGGTCAATGGACAAAGGGAAATTTGTGTTTTCAATTGTGTTAAGCATCCTGGCAATTTTTCAGACACAAGCGCAAGAACAGGTGAAAGCAGGATCTTTTGTGAAAGATACAAAAGTATATTTGCGGTTCATCCTTACGGATTTTAAAAGCTTTGAGCAATGCAAGGATGAAGGGATGATTATAAAACGGATTGCCTGGGATTCACAACTGTTACCTGATACGACGAATTTCAAGGGAGTTGCAGGTGTATCAGTTAAACCGTTCGATAAAGTAAATTCCAAATGGGATTCGCTGATAACAATAAATTCCGGTGCGGGATTTATATACAACTTATTGTACGAACCAACAGGAAATGCAAAAGGAGATCTGAGTATGGCATATGGATTAGCGATGCTTGGTTGTGATCTTAGTGTGGATCTTTCCATCGCAGCAGGAACATTTTATGCGGAAACGCCCTTGGTTGGAAAGTATGCCTATCTTATTCGGCCTAAGAATTCAAAGCTGGCCAGAGCCATTAAACCTGCCATTGTTCTGGTGAATTCAGGAGTAAGTGATGTCCTGAAAGAGATGGGCCAGGTGAAAATAAAAGGGAATAAAAAAGAAATACAGTTGGATTGGGACGTGAACACCTTGATGCTCTATTACGGAGGATACTTTATTGAGCGTTCTGAAGATGGAAAACAATATACTGTTTTAAATAAGACAGCCATTGTACAAATTCGTACAAAGGATGAACCCGATAAAAAAAACATACTGTATGTTGATAACACGGCTGATTATAATAAAACATATTACTACCGAATCAGGGGATTGGGATATTTCGGGATATACGGTAATTATTCAGATGTGGTAAAATGGAAATTGATGAAGCCGTTAGAAGCATTTCCGCTTGGTGAAACCCCTGTTCTGTTGAAAGGAGACAGCACACTGGAAATACATTGGAGCATGCCGGATGGTTTTGACCCGAATGAGCTGGCTGGTTTTGATATCCTTCGTTCGGAAACGGCAGAAGGCACTTACACAAAAATCAACAAAACAAAATTATCTAAAGAAACAGTGTCATTTGTTGATCTAAAACCCAAGCAAGCCAATTATTATAAAGTACTTGCTTTGGGTATAAATGGAGATTCCGCCTTGTCACATCATATGATGGGATTGGTTCCGGATAAAACACCGCCAGCTGTTCCGGTTGGTTTGCAAGGTAAAATTGATTCACTTGGGAAAGTAAGATTAAGCTGGAAACCCAATAATGAAAGCGATTTAAAGGGATACCGTATTTTCAGGAATAATGCAATGAATGAAGAACTGGTAGAGGTTACAACATCAATTCTGACAGATACTGTTTTTAAAGACAGTGTTGAATTAAATACCTTATCGGAAGATGTATTTTATTCCATCACCGCAGTGGATAAGGTATACAATAACTCACCTTATGCGAAAATAATAAAGCTAAAACGACCTGATAAGATAAAACCGGTAGAGGCGCAATTTGAACAGGTTATCCATACGGATTCCTGCATCGTTGTAAAATGGATACCCAGCACAAGCAAAGATGCTGAAAAATATGAACTGTGGCGTACTATAAACGGAGGTGCACTTCAAAAAATAAAAGAATGGAAGGCGTCGGATTCTCTTCGTCAGTACCTGGATATACAATTGGAATATGGAAGTTATTATCAGTACAATATCAAAGTAATAGATGATGATCGTAATTTTTCCACATCCACTTCCTCCTCTCATTACTTTGATTCGCGTATTCGCCGCGCAATAAAAAAAATAAATTACAAGGTAAACCTGGAACAACGGTCTATCACACTTAATTGGGAATACCCGGAAAAGGATCTGTATTCTTTTCAGATATACAAAGGAAAAGAAGGGGAAGCGTTGAAAATTATTAAAACGGTAAAAGCAAGTCAGTTGATGTTTGAAGATAAAGAATTATATATCGGGAATAAATACGTGTATAAAATAAAAGCCATTTACAATTCTGGTGCGGAGAGTAAAATAAGTGAAGGGGTAAAAATTGAATTTTAGAATCAATGATTAAAAATGAAAAAAATTAAAAAATATTTATTCCTTTTCATGCTATCAACGATCGTGTTTGTGGCGAAAGGACAATACATAAACGACTTTGTCGTCGATAGTGCCAATCATAAAATTTATGTAGCTGGAAGTTTTTATACTTACTAAGGGCGAGTCGAGACAACACCTTGCTGCTATCGATAGTAAAACAACATTGTGTTGCCGGTAAAAACTCCCGGAACCTATGTTTTAAAGGTAATAGCAGAGTTTGACTCAAAGGCAAAAACGATAGTGGTAACACAGTAAACAAACGAATGTAATAGAAATGAAAACGATTAAATTATATACGCTACTCTTGTTTGCGTTGAGTTTCATTACTTGTTTTGCTCAACAACACAAGCCAATGTGGCGTGTGAGTAGGGACTTTATTATAAACGATTACGATATTGATACAGATTCGGGAGTTGTTTATGCAGGAGGAGATTTTCCATTGTATAATGGAGATACCCAATACAGGAAAAACC
>DAORKB010000159.1:0-8192 GCA_035439365.1 Bacteroidia bacterium | reverse complement strand
TGTGATAAATCCATTCGAATTGCAGGTGATGAATTTACCGCAAATATTGAGGAATACATGCGTCGCCAGCACAATATTTTAATTGGTGAACGTTCTGCGGAGCGTGTGAAAATTGAAGTTGGAGCTGCAATGACAGAAATTGATAATCCACCGCCGGATTATGCTGTGCACGGAAGAGATTTGATGACCGGTATTCCAAAAGAGATTTACGTTTCCTATGTAGAAATTGCTCATGCATTGGATAAATCCATTTCCAAAATAGAAGAAGCTATTTTAAATGCATTGGAAATGACACCACCGGAGCTTTCTGCAGATATTTACCGTACCGGAATTTATCTTGCTGGTGGAGGATCCATGTTACGTGGATTGGATAAACGCATTTCATTAAAAACAAAATTGCCGGTACACATTGCAGAAGATCCACTGCGTGCAGTTGCCCGAGGTACCGGCATTGCACTGAAAAACGTGCACAAGTTCCCATTCTTAATGAAAAATAAGGGTTAAGCTCCTGATGGTATATTTCATTTTTGATTACTAATTGCTTAATTTGATAAATGCGTAACCTCGTTTTATTTATTTGGAAACATTACTTCTTTTTCTTGTTTCTATTATTAGAAGTGGGGTGTATCTATCTGGTTGTTCAAAATAATTATTATCAAAAAGCCAGTTTCGTTAATTCTTCCAATAGCATTTCAGCAAATATTTTACAAACATCAACAAATGTTGAACAATATTTTTTGTTGAAAGATGCGAATGAAAAATTAGCAAAGGAAAATGCAGATCTGCGTTCTCATATTTTAACCTCTTTCGATATCAGTGTCAATAGAAATTATACGGTAAATGATACGGTGTACCATCAAAAGTATAGTTACACAAGTGCTAAAGTTGTGAATGTATCCACAAACATGCGTAACAATTATTTGACATTAAACAAAGGAGAAAAAGACGGGATTCAAAATGATATGGCAGTTATTACCAGTACCGGTATTGTTGGGCAAGTGAAAGATGTATCTGAAAATTTTTGTACGGTGATGTCTGTGTTGCATAGTAAAGTAACCATCAGTTCAAAAATCAAAAAGGATGGGTCCTATGGTCCACTTACCTGGGATGGTGTTGATTTTCGGTATGCAACACTCACTGATATTCCAACCCATGTGCGTTTGGTAAAAGGGGATACCATTGTAACAACTGCTTTTTCAAGAACGTTTCCTGAAAATATTTTGATAGGGACAGTTGAAAGTTTTGAACGCCCCACTGGAAAATATTTTTATACGATTAAAGTAAAGCTCTCTACCGATTTTAAAAAACTTACTTATGTGTATATTGTAAAAAATATTCACAAAGCTGAACAGGAAGAATTAGAAACAAGATCAGAAACAGACGTTAAAGAGCAGTAAACGTGTTAAACGAAATTATCCGAAATATCATTCGATTTATTTTATTGGTTGGTGTGCAAATACTAATCATTAATAATATTGAATTGGGCAGGTTTATCAATCCCTTCTTATACGTATTGTTTATTATCATTATGCCTTTTGAAACACCAAAATGGGCCGTTCTTTTCAGCTCGTTTTTAATTGGAATTACAATGGATATGTTTTCCAATACCGGTGGAATGCATGCTGCTGCATGTGTATTTATGGGCTATTTAAGACCAGGGATATTGAAATTATTTTCTCCGCGTGAAGGGTACGAATTTGGAACACAACCAACCGTTCAATATTTAGGTATACCTTGGTTTCTTTCGTATTCGGGTATTTTGGTATTGGGTCATCACTTGATTTTATTTTATATTGAAATCTTTCGGTTCTCCGAATTCTTTTCTACTTTCTTCAGGGTAATTGTCAGTTCTGTATTTACACTGTTTCTCATCATCGTTACGCAATATCTTTTTTATCGTAAAAAGCAAGACTAATGAATCAGCAGCTGGCGGAACGAAAATATATAATCATCGGAGTATTTGTTTTGGTGGGTCTTGCTTTCATTACACGCTTATTTTACATTCAGGTAATTGATGAGAGTTATAAACTGGATGCACGTAACCAGGCTTTTCGTTACCAGACAGAATTTCCACTTCGCGGATATATTTACGACCGTAATAATAAATTGTTGGTATACAATGAGGCGGCTTACGATTTAATGGTGCTTCCGAAAAATGTAAAAAAAATTGATACAGCGGCATTTTGTGATTTGCTGGGTATTACAAAAGAATCATTTATCCGGAAAATGACAAAAGCTGTACAGGCGCCAAATTCACCACGAAGAGAATCTATTTTTGAAAAACAATTATCTCCCCGCGAGTATGCTTCGTTGCAGGAACGTTTATACCGGTTTCCTGGATTCTGGGTACAGTCACGTACCTTGCGAAAATATCCGAGAACCATTGCAGCACACATGCTAGGGTATATTGGAGAGGCTGACAAGGCGATAACGACAAAGGATCCCTATTATAAAGAAGGTGATTATTTAGGTATCAGTGGAATAGAAAAAACCTATGAAAAAGTACTGAGGGGTAAAAAGGGATTGCGCATCATGATGGTAGATGTAAACAACCGGGACAAAGGAAGTTACATGAACGGGATATACGATACAGCAGCAATTCCGGGTAAGCCTTTAACGACTACTATTGATGGGGATTTGCAAGCATATGGTGAATTGCTTATGCAAAATAAAATAGGCAGTTTGGTTGCATTGGACCCTCAAACAGGAGAAATTTTATCCATCATCACCAGTCCTACTTATGATCCGAACTTACTTGTGGGAAGGGCTCGCAATAAAAATTTTGCAAAGCTTTCATTGGATTCGATTGGTAAACCATTGTTCAATCGTTCTACCATGGCATCTTATCCACCGGGTTCTACATTCAAATTGGTAATGGCACTTATCGGGTTAAATGAGCATGTATTAACACCACATACATTTTATCCTTGCGCAAGGGGGTACCCACCTCTTGGCGGACACCCCAAATGCCATCCGCATCCATCACCAATGGATCTTACCGGAGCAATCGGTACTTCCTGCAACTCTTATTTTTCATTTGTATTTAAAAGTGTAATCGAGGATAAAAAATATCACGATACGTATAAAGCATATCAAAACTGGAGAGATATTGCCACCAGTTTTTGTCTGGGAACAAAAACCGGATCCGATCTGGCAAATGAGCTAAGAGGAAATGTACCTTCCATTAAATATTATGATAAAGTATTTGGTAAAGGATCCTGGAAAGCCAGTACGGTTATTTCATTAGGAATTGGTCAGGCAGAGATGGGGATTACACCTTTGCAAAATGCCAATCTGGTTGCTATTATTGCGAATAAAGGTTGGTATTATACACCACATATTGTAAAAGCAATTGGTGGAAATCCGAATGATTCATTGCTCGATCGTTTTAAAGTAAAGCATTATACGGAAATTAAAGACACCGGTGTATACATGAATGTCATCCGTGGTATGGCCAGAGCAGTTGAAGGAGGTACAGCAGGAGCTTTAAAAATTGAAGGTATTCCTTATTGTGCAAAAACAGGAACAGCACAAAATCCACATGGAAACGATCATTCTGTGTTTGTATGTTTTGCACCCATCGAAAATCCGAAAATTGCTGTTGGTATTTTAATTGAAAATGCCGGGTTTGGCGCAACATGGGCCGGACCTATTGCCCGACTGATGGTAGAAAAATATTTAAAAGGAAAAATTACACGCCCCGATTTGGAAAAAAGAATGCTCGAGGGCGATTTGATTCATAAAAAACAAACCGTTGAGAAGCCGCAGCACTGACCCAACTATCTTTCACAATATCGATTGGATAACGGTATTGATTTATCTCGTGTTAATGATCATGGGGTGGATGAATATTTATGCGGCAGTATACAATGAAGAACATTATGTGATAACAGATATTACCCAACGTTATGGTAAACAAATGATCTGGATCATTACATCCATTGTTATTGCCATCGTTATTCTGATCATTGACGAAAATTTTTATACAGCTTTTGCTTACCTCATTTTCGGTATATTTCTCGCTGCCAATATTGCTGTTCCTTTTGTGGGACGTGAAATAAAAGGTAGTAGGTCCTGGTTCGGTTTTGGCGATTTTGGTATTCAGCCTGCTGAGTTTATGAAGTTTGCAACCAACCTGGCACTTGCAAAATTTTTGAGTAATCAGAATATAAAAATTGCAGATTACAAAAATACGTTCATTACGCTTATTCTCATTGGTGTACCTTTATTAATTATTAAAGTACTACAGGATGAAACGGGATTGGCAATTGTATTTGTTGCATTCATTTTTACATTGTATCGTGAGGGGCTATCTGTAAACTATTTATTGTTGGGTTTTTTAGCAGTCGTATTGTTTATTTTGGCTTTGCTTATTAATAATATGTACTTATTTATCATTATCGCTTCTTTATGTGGTATTGCTATGCTGGTAGTAAGACGTAATGCAAGAAATTTATTTATCATTGCAACAGTTGGCATTTTAGCATGTACAATGGTAAAAGGAACATCCATGGTATACGAACACATGGAGCCACATCAAAAAACACGTATTGATGTGTTGTTGGGTAGAGGAACAGTTGATTTAAAAAAGGAAGGATACAATGTGAACCAGGCGAAAATTGCGATTGGTTCGGGCGGCTTCCTTGGTAAGGGGTATTTGCAGGGAACTCAAACCAAATATGACTTTGTACCGGAGCAGGACACCGATTTTATTTTTTGTACCGTTGGTGAAGAGTGGGGATTTGTAGGCAGTACCGTTGTAATTATTTTGCTCCTTACCTTAATTATACGTTTGGTATTTATTGCTGAGCGTCAGCGCTCCCCCTTTAGCCGGATATATGGTTATGGTGTAGCATCCGTTTTATTTTTTCACTTAACCATTAATATAGGGATGACAATAGGTCTGGCACCTGTAATTGGTATTCCACTTCCTTTCTTTAGCTATGGAGGTACTTCTGCGTGGTCGTTCACCATTTTACTTTTTATATTCATTAAATTGGATTCGCATAGGTTGCAAATATTGAGGTAGGAAATTCAGTGTGAGTGTGAGTGCGAGCTGATCCCGGAGGGATTTATACATAAATTACAAATAATTGATTTTCAAATAATTGTATATGTTTATATTTAATTTCATACATTTATACATACAAACAGGCGTTTGTTTCTATCATTGATAACGGGCACTGCCTTTTCCGCGTACATGGGAAGTTGATTGGTAGGGCTCTTTATGAGTTCTTTTATTAATAATGGAAAAGCAGTTTCGCGATAGGGTTTGATGGAAGATAGTTTAATTAAGATAGTAACCGCGTGATCTTTTGTGATAACAGAACCTTTGTTTGAAATGGAAATAATTTTGGGCAGTGCAGCGGTTACAATTTTAGGGGTTATCCCACTAAGGGCTGTCATTGCTCCCCATTGAAGGCGATTGTTTTTACTATCAAGCAATGAAATAAATTCCTTTACGTGTTCAGCAATGAGTTGAGGCTTACGTTCCCCGATTTCATACAAAACTTTGATACAGTCACTTTGTATCGCTTTGTTTTTATTATTTAAATTATCGACCAATTCCTGTATCGCTTTTTTATCACCCTTGGTTGCCAGTTGTTTCGCCAGGTCCTGATTCGGAACTTCGTCTTTACGGTTGAGAGCTGAAGCCAATTTAGATAATATGCTCATGGGCTAAATGGTTAAAATGATTATCGTTCTTGAATTTATGTCAGTTCCTTTTTTAAATACAGATCAATCAATTTGTTCTTATCAATTTTATGACTGGAGCTGTATATAAAATCATTCATGAGCATGATGTCTCCAGGTATCATATAATAAGGCAATAATTTTTCAAGAAAAGGGGAAAGCTGTTTTTTAAATTCATCTTTTTCCTGTATCTGATCTTTCAGGATAATGAATGCGATAATCTTTTTAACTTCATTGCCACGTTTGAGGGGTACTGCTACGGCATCTTTTACCAGGTTGTGTTTACAAATGATATTGGCAATTTCATTTAATTCTATCCGATAACCATGCATTTTGATCTGGTCATCATTTCGACCTAAATAAAAAAGGAGATTATCTTCATAATAAGCAATGTCTCCCGTTCTGAATGCCCGCTTTCCATTATGTATGAAAAACTTGTTACGGTTTAATTCTTCATTTTTAAAATAACCTACAGAAACATGATCACCCACAATGATTAGTTCTCCTTGTTTTTCATCAGGATTGGTTTTGTCAATAAGCAACTCACTTCCCGGCATTGGATAACCAATAGGAGTGGAGGTGTATGTTTTTAATAAATCTTCGGTGATGTTCACGAATGTTGTAACAATGGTGGCTTCTGTTGGGCCATACGCATTTAATACTCTTGTATTTTTAAAACTGTTTTTTAAAACAGTAATGGTGCGCCCCGGCAATTCTTCACCCATAAACAAGAATGAATGAAGAGCCGGGAGATAATTGCTATTGAATTTTTCGTGACGAAGAAACAAATATGCAAACGATGGTGTGGATGTCCATACACTGCAGTTGTACTTTAGCAGACGCTCAATAAAAGCATCGTGATCTTTTAAAAGCTCTGTTGAATTTAAAACAAGCGTTCCTCCATTTGCAAAAGCATTTAGCACATCACAAAGCGATACATCAAATGTAAAAGGCGCTTGGTTCATAAATACATCAGTAGAACTGAATCCAAAATCTTTCGTGGCCCAGTTCACAAATGTTAACACAGAGCTTTGGTTGATTTGTACACCTTTGGGTTCACCGGTAGAGCCGGAAGTAAACATAATGTATTGCAAGGGATCGTTGGTGTTTCCATAAATACTATCTGTGTAGTTTGGGGTAGTATTAACGGTAGCTTGCAAAGAATGATTGATGCAAACAGGGAACGGAATATCCAGTTCATCTGTGCAGCAATTGATGATGACTTGCGAACCGGTAGTATTTACAATTTTTTGAATGCGCTCTTTGGGATAAATTTTATCAATCGGAACATATGGAATATCCGCTTGCATGCAAGCCAGCATCGCTACAGGAAATAAATGTTCTTTATGTCCGTAAATAACAACAGGATGTCCTTTGGGAATGTTTAGTTTTTTAAACGCAATGTTAAGTTGGGTAACTTTATCTTGTAGTGTTTGCCAGGTAATGTCAGCGTCGCTTCCGGCAATTGCAATGCGATCTTTGTGAAACGCTGTTTCAATAAATGTTTTGGAATTAAAATCGTATTTCATGTGCAACTAAACAAAAGGACAACGACCACTAAAAATATACAATGCAATTGCAACTAAATTCAGCATTATAAAAATACTGATAATCTTTACAAGTACTAAGTTTAAATTGCCAAAAATGACATCCTTGCCTTTTTTCTTGCACTGAACAACGTATGTATTGTGAACAGCAGAATAAAAGCCAAACAGGAAACCACTGATGATATAGTTTGCTTTAAAACCGTTCCAGCAGCCCATTAATATAAAGGTAAGCATGAGTGCCATGTTCTGCCGGGTTATAGGATATTTCTTTAAACTTTTCTTCCTGCTAAAGAACATATAGAGTGGAGAAAAGAAATAATCTCTTAGCCAATCACCAAGACTGATGTGGAACCGTCTCCAAAAATCCTGTGGGTTTACAGCAACAAAAGGGTTTGTAAAATTGACAGGAACTTTTATTCCCATCAATTGACCAACACCGAGTGCCATAAAAGAATATCCTGCAAAGTCAAAAAACAGATAAGCATAATATCCATACATGTTCATCAATACGGGTAAAAGCTCTTTGCTGGAAGAATCAAATTTATCCAGCCAATATCGATCAATGCATTCGGCAATAACATATTTAAAAGCAATTCCTTTTACCAACGCGTTCCAGGAAAAAATGATGTTTCCAGTGGTTAAGAAGGAGAAACCGTTATCCTGCGCTGATTTGAATCGTGCAAACCGGTCAATAGGTCCTATTAATAGCGTAGGTGAAAACGAAAGAAAATTAAAATAAGAAATGAAATCAGGCATTTTTTCGCCGGGTGCTTTATCCATGTAATACCCGAGGATACGGAAACTTACATAAGACAAACCTGCAAATGAAACCAAATGGTTAAGTTCAAAAGGATAAAAATTAAAACGTATATCCAGTTTCACCAATAGCATCGGAATTAATAAAAGGAGTATGCCCCATATTTTTTTACGGAAGCGAAATACATCGGAACA
>DAORKB010000158.1:0-8205 GCA_035439365.1 Bacteroidia bacterium | reverse complement strand
GTTCATACCACTTTTTTTCTCACCTTTGCATGGTTTTTTGAAGGCTATGCTGCCTTTACTCTAAAAAAATGATTGTAACAACCACCATTAAAAATAAAACGCTTCGTGATTTGGCATCACTCATTGCCAAACACAAAGATGAATTGATTGCACAAAACCAGCGCGACCTGCAATTAGCAGGCGATCTGGACCCTACACTTATTGACCGTCTGAAAGTAGATGAGAAAAAAGTGAAAGGTATGATTGATGCCATTGAAGAAGTAATTGCCCTGGAAGACCCTCAAGGAGCTATACTGAGCGTTTACAACCATCCCAACGGGATGAAAGTTGAAAACAAGGTGGTGCCTTTCGGACGTATTTTGATTATTTATGAATCCCGTCCGGATGTTACAATAGAGGCTGCAATCAGCGCTTTTAAAGCTGGCAATCGTATTTTTTTAAAAGGTGGAAAAGAATCGAAGAATTCCAACACCTACCTTGTATCCCTCTGGAAACAAGCATTAGAGCAAAATGAGCTACCCGGCGATTTTGTAACCTATCTTGATATTGACCGCACAGAAACACAACGTTTATTAAAAGAAAACCCGTATAAACTGGATTTGATCATCCCACGTGGTGGTGACGGACTCATCAACTACATCCGTCAAAACACATCAGTGCCTTTGATCATCAGCGGGCGGGGAAACAATTTTGTATATGTTCACAACAACGCTGATTTAGAAAAAGCCAAACAAATTTTACTCAATGGCAAAAGCCGGTTGAGTGTATGCAATGCAACAGATAAAGTGTTGTTCAATAAAAATACACCTCAGCTAAAAGAAAACATGCAATCCATTATTGATGCAGCAACAGCTATGGGGCTTGGTTGTTGCTGCTGAGGATCCAGCCCTTGAAAAGGTTCATCTAAAATTAACAACACCGGATTTTTGACCAGCGCCCTTGCTAGCAAACACAAACGCTGTGTACTTGCAGAAACATGTTTAAAGGATTTAGCTGCATATTCTCCCAGGTGAAATAATTGCAGCCAACGTTTTGCCTGTTCTGCATTTACCGGATCTGATTTTTTGAAAAGACCAAACGAATCCGAAAAACCAGATTCAACAACATGTAAACAGGAACTTTCACTCGGAAAATATTGAAACAATTCTGGTGACACAAAACCCGTTTTTTTCTTGATGTCCCAAATGCTTTCTCCACTGCCACGTTTCACATCAAACAAAACAATATCATTGGCATACGCTTGTGGATTGTCTCCATTGATCAAGCTCAACAAAGTTGACTTACCTGCTCCATTCGGCCCTAGCAATGCCCATCGCTCACCCTGATTAATTTTCCAGTTGATGTTGTTGAGAATTGTTTTTTCACCATACTGAATGGTTACGTTTTTCATTTCTACAACACGACGGAATTTTTCATTTTCCCCAACACCCAACAATTCAAGAATTAATTTTTTATCCATCACTCGCTTCATATCCGGTTGAAACAGTTTCAAATTGAAGTTTTCACGAGCAATAACATCCTTTAATGTTCCTTTCTCCAATATTGCAACATGTGTAATCGTTTCCGGAATCTCCGTTGGTGAGGTTGTCATAATAATTGAAATGCCTGTATCTGCAATCTCCTTCAACACATCATTAAAATCTTTTCGCGTAGCAACATCCAATCCTGCAAGCGGATTGTCTAACAATAAGATCATTGGATTTTTTATCAATGCAGCTGCAATAAGCAATCGTTTTGTTTCTCCGTTTGATAATTTAATGAGGTGCTTATTTTTTAACGGAAGTAAGTTAAACTGTGACACTACCCGTTCAAATGTCCAAAATCCTTCACCTGCTGTTTTTTCCAGATTTACCAAATATTGTTCAACAGTTTCCACATCTTCCGAATCAGAAGCATTGAAACGTTGCTGAAAATAAAACTCAGCAATGTTGGATAAATTTTTAAATTGGTGACGGGAGGCTACTTGTGTAATGAGGCGTTGACACGAATAGTAAGGGTCTTTTTCTTTTCTGATTTTAACAATTTTTTCAAGAGCAGGAAAAGTCATTTCTCCATTTGAAATATGAAACGTATCTTTAATTGTTTCCAGCAATGCACTTTTCCCGGATCCCGAAGCGCCAACAATGGCAAGATGTTCGCCTTGTTTTAACTGCAAAGTAAGATTCTTAAAAATAAGTTGTTGAAGATGTTTGACAGTAATATTGCGTAATGATAGAACAACCTCTTTATCCATGAAACAACACACTTATTTTTTCTTTGAAGATGATTTGAAAGCTGATTCATACAATGTGATCCATTCTTTCGGACTCATTTTACCGGCCAATTCACCAATTAATTCATACGGTATATTTTCCGTTTTTTTAAAACGCAAACAACTTTTGCCCATATCCAACTTTATGGTTGATTGCTTTGCATATGCTTTCGTAAACCAATCCATCAATTTCGGATCAGCATAAATACCCATATGGTAAACTGCAATAAAATTTTTCTGAGAGGCCATACCCATAAATGGCAACGGTTGTTTCGGATCACAATGATAACCATCCGGATACAGTGAGTGAGGTACTACATAACCCATCATACCATAGCCCATCGTTTCTTCAAAACCTTTGGGTAAATTTTTTAGAATTACCCTTCTTAATTTTTCAACAGCTTGTTTTCTCTCTTCCGGCAACTCTTCCACATATTGATCTACGGTTTTCGCTTCTGATTTCATATTTGGATTTTTATTGTTACACTGTTATTTCACCCCTCAGATCCGCTTCCAATAATTTTCTTATTTCTTTTTTCTTGTTTGTATTTCCAAGCACATACATCAATTTTGCAACAGCAGCTTCCGTTGTAATGTCATTTCCTCCAATGACACCAATCTTTGTAAAAGCCGCACTGGTTGCATATTTTCCTTGCTGTACCTTTCCTGCGTTGCATTGAGTAACATTGAGTATGACCACATCTTTTTCAATTGCTTTTTTCACGGCTTTTAAAAACCACTCCTGCGTACTCGCATTTCCCGATCCATACGTTTCCAGAATTACACCACGTAATCCTTTAATGTTCAATACGGCTTCTACCACATTCGGTGAAATACCCGGAAACAATTTCAGAATAACGATATTGGGGTCAAGCTTCGTGTGAATTTTTAATTTCTGAGCAGTCACTTTTTTGAGTGCACTATAATTGTATTTCAAATGTACACCTGCTTCTACTAAAATCGGATAATTGGATGATTGAAAAGCCTGAAAATGCTCCGCATTAAATTTATGAGTGCGGTTACCGCGATACAATTGATACTCAAAATAAATACACACTTCCGAAACAATGGGTTTTCCTTTTTCTTTTGCCGCAGCTATTTCAATGGCTGTAATTAAATTTTCTTTCCCGTCTGTACGTATAGTACCTATTGGCAATTGAGAGCCTGTTAGGATCACAGGTTTATTTAAACCATCCAAAATAAAACTAAGCGCTGATGCTGTGAATGACATGGTATCACTTCCATGAAGAATTACAAATCCATCGTGTTTTGTATAATTTTTTTCGATGATACTTGCAATTTCTAACCATACTGCAGGGTCCATATCACTTGAATCGATTGGTTTTTTAAAGGATACAGATGATAAGGTAACATCAAATTTATGTAGTTCCGGAATTTGTTCGGTAAGGTGTTTGAAATCGAACGGTTTTAATTGTCCTGTTTTGGAATCCTGCATCATCCCGATGGTGCCGCCTGTGTAGATTAAGAGTACTTTACTTTTCATTTGTAATCAATGGTTTTGTTGCGTAAGCCGACTTTGTTCACCGTAGCGTAGCAAAGGTGAAAGCTTTAGCGAAGGTTTATTTAGAGAACTATTTCTTAAAACTTGTGATCCCGAGGGGATCGAATCTTCTGTTATTTGCCAAAAACGTATTTTGAATTTTCTGTTGTTACTGCTGCCACTTCTTCCAGCGAAATATTTTTGATCTCCGCTATTTTCTTTGCTACCAGTATTAAATAATCCGGTTCATTTCGTTTACCTCTATGTGGGGCTGGTGCCAGGTAAGGTGCGTCAGTTTCCAACACGAGGTGTTTTAAATCAATTGCTTCCACCACTTTATCCAGTCCCGAGTTTTTAAACGTTACAACACCACCTATTCCCAATTTAAAATCACCGGCAGCAATTACTTGTTGTGCTTGTTCCAGATTTCCACTAAAACAATGAAAAATAGCCTTTATATTTTCTGTTTTAAATTCATTTACAATTTCCATTGTTTCCTCAAATGCATTGCGCGAATGAATGACATATGGCAATTCATATTTTTTTGCCAACTGTATTTGTCTGCGAAATGCATCTTGTTGTTGCTTAAAAAAAGTTTTGTCCCAATACAAATCAATTCCAATTTCTCCAATCGCGGTAAACTTTCTTTTTTCCATCCAGGCTTCCACGACCTTTAGCTCCTCTTCCACATTTTCGGCAACAGAACAAGGATGCAAACCCATCATGGGATAACAAAATTCGGGAAATTGCTTTTCCACATCAAACATAGGCTGGATGGATTCACTACTGATATTGGGCATAAACAAGCGTTTGATTCCAGCATCAATTGCTTTCTGAATCAATGCTTCACGATCGGTTTCAAATTCTTTGGAGTATAAATGCGTATGCGTGTCGGTAAAAATCATGGGGCAAAATTACCAATAATCTATAACATAGAATAAAATGAAGCGACGCACTTCATTTCTAGCCCCGATTGTAGTGTAAAGCCCTTTTCGCTCACCCCGAAAAAAGTGTCCGCTGGCAATAAACTTCAATTTGTGATGACTAGCGAAAAGGCTTGAAACGTAAAGCGGGACCACCGTTTATGAAAAGTGCCAATGCCCATGCTCCTTTTAAAAATTGACTATTTTTTCAATGTTCTTTCATTTTTCAACTGGCGAAATCCATTAATTTAATACCATTCTTTGCAAAAAAAACTTTTTATATATGACCAAAAAGCGCTATTTTTGTTAAAAATACATTGGTAATGAAATTTTCCAACAAAGCATTTATCATTGATATCAAACGCATAACCAAGCGTAATCCAGAGTAATTCTCATTACTTAAGCTTTGCTGTATACCACAGTTTTTATTAGTTTTTTCACTCATTTATACCGTTTTTATCATGCCTATTTATCATCGCTTGGGGAAATTTCCTCAAAAACGACACACCATATTTGAAAAGCCAAAAGGTGGCTATTATTATGAGCAATTGTTTGGAACAGAAGGTTTTCACGGACATTCTTCCCTCCTTTATCATACGCACCGCCCTACTCAGGTAAAAGAAATTATAAAATCATACGACGTTACTCCTCGTATTGCCATTGGGAAAAATATCAAATCATTGCTTTTAAAAGGTTTTGAATTGGCTCCTGCTGATGATTTCCTAGAAAGCCGTAAAGCCATGTTATTAAACAGTGATTGTATCATCGGCCTGGCTGCTCCCCGTCAATCCATGAAAACCTATTTTTACAAAAATGCAGATGCTGATGAGCTATTGTTTATCCACAAAGGCAGCGGTACCTTGCGTACATTCATGGGTAATATCTCTTTTGAATATGGGGATTATTTGATTATTCCAAGAGGAATGATCTACCAGATGGAGTTTAACACGACTGATAACCGCATTTTCTATGTAGAATCACATCACCCGTATTATACGCCCAAACGCTATAAAAATTCATCGGGTCAATTATTGGAGCATTCTCCGTTTTGTGAACGTGATTTTAAATTACCGGAAACATTAGAGACCTACGATGAAAAAGGAGACTTTATCATCAAAATAAAAAAAGAAGGAATGTTGCATGAAGTTGCTTATGCAACGCATCCATTTGATGTAATTGGATGGGATGGTTACAATTTCCCATATGGTTTTAGCATTCATAATTTTGAACCAATTACTGGTCGTGTACATCAACCGCCTCCGGTTCATCAAACATTCGAAACACCAGCTTTTGTGGTATGTTCATTCTGCCCCCGGGTATATGATTATCATCCAAAAGCGATCCCTGCACCCTATAACCACAGTAATATTGATAGTGATGAAGTATTGTATTATGTAGATGGTGACTTTATGAGCCGGAACAATATTGAACAAGGACATATTACATTGCATCCAAAAGGCATCCCGCATGGGCCTGCACCAGGAGCAATGGAGCGCAGTATCGGACAAAAAGATACACAAGAGTTAGCTGTAATGGTGGACACATTCCGTCCGCTAATGGTAACAGAAGCGGCAATGGGAATTGATGACGGAAAATATTATAAAAGCTGGGTAGAGTAATGACAAAATCAAAAGCCATTAACCTGCGGGCATTAAGCATGGCCATGTGGTCGGCCTTCGCTAAAGCTACGTCTGACGCAGTCAGGTAAAATTGTATAGTAACTATTTAAATAATAAAGTAAGAACAAACAAAACCATAAATAAAAAGATATCATGGCTAAAGAGATAAAAAATGTAGAGTACGGTCTGGAAAAAATATTTGAAGGAGCACAGGACTTTCTACCCTTATTGGGGACCGATTATGTTGAATTTTATGTAGGGAACGCTAAACAAGCCGCGCATTACTATAAAACCGCTTTTGGATACCAATCCTATGCATACAAAGGTTTAGAAACGGGATCAAAAGAGAGCACTTCTTATGTTTTGAAGCAGGATAAAATCCGCCTTGTTTTAACGACTGCTATGAACAGCAATTCCGCAATCGGCGAACACGTTAAAAAACATGGTGATGGTGTGAAAGTGATTGCACTATGGGTAGAAGATGCACGTAAAGCATTTGAAGAAACTACGAAGCGTGGTGCTAAACCATTTATGGAGCCTGTTGTAGAAAAAGATGAACATGGTGAAGTGGTGCGCTCCGGTATTTATACATACGGTGAAACTGTTCACTTATTTGTGGAACGTAAAAATTATACAGGTGTTTTCCTACCAGGGTTTGTTGAATGGAAAAGCGATTACAACCCTTCTCCGGTTGGATTAAAATTTATCGATCACATGGTGGGTAACGTTGGCTGGAACCAAATGAATTCAACTGTTGAGTGGTATGAAAAAGTTATGGGATTTGTAAACTTCCTGAGCTTTGATGACAAACAAATTACCACTGAATACTCGGCTTTGATGAGTAAAGTTATGAGTAACGGAAACGGGCGTATTAAGTTCCCGATCAATGAGCCGGCAGAAGGAAAGAAAAAATCTCAAATTGAAGAGTATATTGATTTTTATGAAGGTGCTGGTGTACAACACTTAGCGCTTGCTACGGATGATATTATTAAAACAGTAGCTGAGTTAAAAGCACGTGGTGTTGAATTTTTACCTCCACCTCCTCAGGCATATTATGATGATATTCCAAGACGTCTTGGGGTTCACATGGATATCATGAAAGAAGATATTAAAGAGCTTCAAAAGTTATCCATATTGGTGGATGCCGATGAAGAAGGGTATTTACTTCAGATTTTTACAAAACCTGTGGAAGATCGTCCTACCTTGTTTTATGAGATCATTCAACGCATGGGTGCAAAAGGTTTTGGTGCCGGTAACTTCAAAGCATTGTTTGAATCTATCGAAAGAGAGCAAGCCAGAAGAGGAACGTTGTAGGCCTTCGCTAAAGCTACGGCCTACGCAGTAGGGCTGTGGATGAATTCGATCCATATTGCACGTGCGAAATTGTCTGTTCGAGCGGAGTCGAGAACTGCATGACGCACAATTGATTGTTTTTTAACATTTTTATTCAAATTCCTGCCCTTAATACGAGGGCAGGAATTTTTTTTATTGAAATTTTTTCCTGTAAATTTGCTTTGTAACTGCACCCAATGAAAAAAATCCTTTTTTTACTTCTGCCTCTTGTTTTTTTTTCTTGCAATAAGGAAACAACTTTTACAGAAGTAAGTGTCGGCAAAAAATATTCTATTCAAATACCTACCTATATGAAGCCCTGTAATGACATTCAAAAGGATGCTTCATTGCAATACCAAAACCTTGAAAAAGATATTTATGCTATTGTGATTGATGAAAAAAAAGTCACCATGCAGAATTACGATTTGAATTTCAACCTGGATACGTACTATAATAACATCTCTTCACAAGGATTTTCGGAAAGCATAAAAAACGGGAAAATAAGTATTCCGGGCCGTCAGGAGATTAATGGTAACAAAGCTTTGGTTTCGGATATTACCGGCAAGCTTGAAGAAAATG
>DAORKB010000157.1:0-8243 GCA_035439365.1 Bacteroidia bacterium | reverse complement strand
AGAAGTAATGGATGCTAACTTTGTGAAAGAGGTAAATGAAACGTTTAAACGAATGAGACCTTTTCTGAATCTCATGAGCGATGTGTTGACAACAGATGTAAATGGAATTTCATTGCTTTAAATAGCTATTCTTTGGGATATGTTGTGACAAAAAATTCCCGAATTTTATTTTCTAATTCCTATACAGTCAAAAATATCCAGGATTATCGCATCATCATCACTAGCATGAATTTTGAAAATCGATTGTAAAATCTAAATATTCAATCATATGGAAAATCATTATAGTGAACCGCCAATAACCGGTTCAAGCAGAATAAATATCGAACAATTGGAGCGTGTAGCTTCTCTGGCAACAGGGCTCCTGTTATTTTCCCTTGGTTTTGGAAAAGCAATTCGTCTAAAACCATTAGGTTTATTGGGTGTAGCGGCAGGAGCCTATCTTGTTAACAGAGGTGCTAGTGGTAATTGCGCCATACTACAACAAGCAGGTGTTGATACCAATGAAAAAGTGAATGCTCCACTGGTAATAAGAGAGACAATGATCATTGATCGCCCCAGACAGGAAGTATATAATGCCTGGAGAAAACTGGAGAACCTTCCCAAGTTTATGAAGCACTTAAAAAAAGTGGAGCAATTGGATAAAAAACGCTCGCATTGGGAAGCCAATATTCCTGGTGGTTTAGGTACAACCATCGAATGGGAAGCTGAAATTACGGACGAGCTGGATGGGGAATACATTGCATGGCACTCGGTATGGAATGCCATCATTGATAATTCCGGAGAAGTTGCATTCAGGGACTCCCGCTTAGGATCTGGAACAGAGATACAAGCTACCATTTTGTACAGGCCACCAGCAGGCGATGTAGGCACAACCATAGCTTCTTATTTTAATTCAAAATTTGAACAGCTATTAAGAGAAGATCTTCGAAGATTCAAGTACGTACTTGAAAATGCAGTTAGCTCTTTATAATTAACACCTTTTTGCACGTTATAAGATTTTATGACCAAAAATTTGGAATTTAAGAAATTGTAATTACTTTTAATAAAATTAATATTTTAACAACATGCAAAAAGGTACAGTAAAATTTTTTAATGAAACAAAAGGATTTGGTTTCATTAAGCCAGATTCTGGCGAAAAAGACATCTTCGTTCACTCTTCTGCTTTAAGCGGACAAATCCGCGAAAACGACAAAGTTGAGTTTGAAATTGAAAGCGGCCCAAAAGGTCTTAATGCTGTCAAAGTGAAAGTCATCTAATTCTAAAATATATTGTTTTAGACTGAAAAACATGCCCTCCTCAGGGCATGTTTTTTTTCTGCTCCCCTCCTACATCTACCATTCACCGATTTTTTAACTTTACTTACCTAATTCCCCTTGTGCAGGAACTTCAACTGCAATACTTTTGATTAAAAATTAATAAACATGGAAACTCAAGAGCCTCAAAAAGAAAATCAAATGGAAGATACGTTCCGCGAATATGAAAAAAGTCACAAGCGTGGAAAAGTGGTTGGCGGAATATTCGTTGTTATTGCAGGTTGTCTTCTTCTTGCACGTGAATTAGGTGTTGAATTACCACATTGGTTATTCAGCTGGAAAACCTTTTTAATTGCACTGGGTCTTTTCGTAGGATTTAAACACGGCTTTAAAAACTTTTCATGGTTGATTCTTATTCTCGTAGGAGGTGCTTTTATAGTAGCTGATGTTTATCCTGAATTGGCCATAAAACATTTATTATGGCCCTTGATGGTTATTTTGGTTGGATTATTCATCATTTTTAAACCACGCCATCGCCATAGACAATGCAGAGAACACCGATTCAGGAACAGACACCATCGATTCAGAGATCAGAAATACTGGGATCAATACCGTGCGGAATATCAAACAAAGTATGCAGCGGGCCCCTTTACAGATGCTGATTCAGAAGATATCATTGAAGGCGTTGCATTTATGAGTGGAATCAAAAAAAAAATAATTTCTAAAAACTTTAAAGGTGGTGATGTAACAGTGATTTTTGGAGGTGGAGAACTTGATTTTACGCAAGCCGACATAACAGAAAAAGCCACATTGGAAGTGACGCAAATTTTTGGCGGCACTAAATTATTGGTACCGGCAAACTGGGAAATTAAATCGGAAACCGTTTCTATATTCGGAAGTATAGAAGATAAGCGTATGGCTCGTCCCACGACGTTGACAAACGAACCGAGTAAAGTACTTATCCTGAGAGGAACAACCGTTTTTGGTGGTATCGAAATAAAAAGCTTTTAACATATTAAACATATTCCCATGAACTTATATTTATCAAAACTTGTTTTCAATATACTTATTGATAACAATAAAGAGACACAACAGTTTGACGAACAAACGCGAATTATAGAAGCGAATAACCTGGAAAGTGCATTTCTGAAAGCAAAAGCGCTTGGAAAAAAGGAAGAGGAAACATTTTTCAATGAAAAAAAACAAAAAATCAGTTGGAAATTTATTGATGTTACCGATTTATATGCCTTGCAGGAATTTAAAGATGGTGAGCAATTATTTAGTAGCACACACGAAACAGTTGATGGTGATGCATTCATAAAATACACACGCGAAAAATCCATGTTGCTTCAAACCAATTTTTTAACTTTTGCTTAATCTGTGAACGAACGTTTACCATATTCCTTTGCCAGGATATTAATAGCCTATCTTTCCTGGTGGATATTTTGGGCTGCCGTACAAACAGCGGTACTTCGTAATTATGGCCTCGATTGGCACGTAGCAGCGGCTGATGCACTTGTGTCAAACCTGTTCCTTGCCATCGGTGGATACATCGTAATTATTATTTACAGGTATTATCAGCCCGGAAAAAAAAACCGGATATACCATTTTATTTTTGGAATAGCCATTACCATCCTCGTTTGTCTGGGGATTGACAAAGTTCTGGGCATCGTATTTCCAGAGCACATCACCTATCAACATTTCCTTGATCATTCAAGTCCTGTTCGCTTTATATTTTCACTATTGGTCATTTATTTTATCATTCTTTTAAATTGGTTATGGAACAGTTTGTTGGAACAAAAAGAAAATTTAAACCGGAAAGTTGCAAGTGAGGAATTGTTAAAAGAAGCTGAGCTGATCAAACTTCGTCAGCAACTGCAACCACACTTTTTGTTTAACAGCCTAAACTCAATCAGTGCATTGGTGATCGCAAAACCTCAGGAGGCAAGAAAAATGGTTCAACAACTTTCAGATTTTTTAAGAGGAACACTAAAGAAAGAGGATCAACTGGTGTCGTTAAAAGAAGAGCTGGAACATCTGAAACTATACCTGGATATTGAAAAGGTACGATTTGGACATCGTTTAAGTGTTGAGTTCAATACACCTGATGAAAGTTTGTCACAATTGTTACCCGCTTTATTGTTGCAACCCATTGTTGAAAATGCCATCAAATTTGGACTCTATGACACCATTGGTGAAACAAAAATTAGCGTCGAAGCCAGACAATTACCAGATCATTTATTAATTGAGGTCAAAAATCCGTTTGATGAAGCAACAGCCGGTGGCAGATCAGGAACAGGTTTCGGTTTAGCGTCTATTCAACGAAGGCTTTATTTATTATATGCACGGCAAGATTTACTTTCTACTCAAAAAAGTGAAGCTGTTTTTACAACCACATTAAAAATTCCAATACGATGAATAAAGTAGTTATTATCGACGATGAACCTTTGGCTAGATTAATCGTCACCGAATATTTACAAAATACCAAAGACATAGAAATTGTTGCTGAATGCAACGATGGATTTGAAGGTATTAAAGCAATTGCTCAGCACCAACCTTCACTTATATTTTTGGATATTCAAATGCCTAAAATCAATGGGTTTGAAATGTTAGAGCTGTTGCCAAACGCACCTGCAGTTATTTTTACGACAGCCTTTGATGAATATGCCATTAAAGCTTTTGAAGCCAATGCAATTGATTATTTATTAAAACCTTTTAGTAAAGAACGGTTTGATCAGGCCATCGAAAAATGGAACAATAAACAAGCTACTGAAAACAAACAGCAACTACAACAGTTCATTGAAAACACCGTAAAGCAACCCGAGGAAAGAAGCCGCATTGTTGTAAAGAAAGGTTCCGATATTCGTATTATTCCTGTAGAAGAAGTCTATTTTATTGAAGCATATGATGACTATGTAAAGATTTTTTTAAAGGATAGTTACTATCTGAAAAAGAAAACCATGAATTATTACGAAGAAGTATTGGATGAAAATAATTTTGTGCGTGTACATCGTTCATTTATCATCAACCTGAATCATCTTACAAAAATCGAAGCATTGGAAAAAAACAATTACGTAGCCATTTTAAAGAATGATAATCGTATTCCCATCAGTAGAAACAGTTATGCGAAGCTGAAAGGAGTACTAGGATTATAAGATTTAAGGATTGGTAGGATTTAGAATTGTGCTGAACCGTGTGTCGTGTCCGTTCGAGCGCACCCACTGCTAAATTTATTACCAAATCCTTAAAGATTTTAAAATCTTTAGGATCTTATATTTATCTCCTCAAACTCAAAACCAGCATCCCTTATTTTTGTATTGAAAAAATTGCCTTTCGAAACGGCTTTCATAAGTCGCATATATAAGATCTCCGGAACATTGAGGTAGCGATAAACATGATGCCCAACAAACTCCACTTCCAGAATCTTCTTAACCGGGTCATACCCGATTGCTTGAATACTCGAAGATTGAACATGTTCCCTTTTCATGAAAAGAATTTCAAAAAGTCCCACAAATTCCAATCCTTTTATCGTTAAATCTTCCAATCCTCCTGGTAATCTTTTTGTCCTCAAATCTTCTCATCCTATTCCTTTCTCCGTCAAATACTTCCAATACCTCTTTGGCACATGCTGTACATGCAATTTTGTATTTTTTCGTGATTGTATATTCGCGCTTTTAAAATAATCCTTCCAAAGTGTCTGATACAACTCCTCTTCTTCTGCAAAAATATTTTTTTTCGGTGATTGTAATTGCCTTGAATCCAGCTGTTCAAAGTTTATAAACTCAACAGTATTTTTATCGTAGTATATTCCATAATGTCTTTTCAAATCATAAATGAGCCAGCGCTGATCTGCATATCGCTCTTTAAAATGAGGCAAAATAAGAGGAAGGACATTAAAATCAGGCTCTACAACCGAATAATACAATTCATCATTTGTCAATTGAAATCTTACAAAAGCCTCCATTCTATGCTTTTCGCGCTCTATCATTTTTAACTTTTGGCTCAATTCAATCACATATAAATTTCCATAATCACTTAATATATTTCGTTGTTGTTCCAGGGAGTAACGAATGCTTCCAAAGATGCAATCCTCCACATGAGAGTCTTCAGTTAACCAGGCTTTCCATAGTTTACGTACGCCCTCCTGACCCATTATTTTTTCCAGTTTTTCTGCAACACGATTTGCCTTTTCTTCATTCGTTGTTATTTCTATGGTATCTTCAACAAAAAGTAATGGCAATTGAACATCCGTTTTACGAATAAAAGCATTGGTCAACTTGCGCTCGTATATTTCAAATACAGCACTTAAAAAAACCTTCAAAGGAATGATCATAAACAACGTAAATCATTAGAAAAGTCGATGTTGCAAAGGGTTAAGTGATTGAAACTTTGTTTTGGAACTGTTAATAATAAATTGTTTGATTCTTTCTGAGGTATATTCTTTCTTTTCAGGTATGCCGCCTTTACATGTAATAAAATACTTGGCCCTGTTCAGAGCAACGCCAATTTTCTTTACTCCTTCCCAGGTTAAATGCGCAAATTTTCGAGCAGCCACTATTTACGCACCTATCACCGATCGCTTGATAACAGCAATAAATGATTAAAGGCATAAAATTAGAATTGATTCAATAAATCAAAATCTAATTTTTATGGAAAAGACATTAAGACATGAAGCCGCTTTTGAGAAACTAAAGGAAATGGCTACGGATATACAATTTTGTATGTTTTGCACAATTGGCTACAGTGGTACGATCAGCAGTCGCCCTATGACAACCAACGAGGTAGATGAAGAAGGAAATATTTGGTTTTTTACAAATAAATTATCAGAAGTAAGCATTGAAGCAGACCAGAAAAATGATGTTTGTTTAGCATATGCTTGCCCAAATAAAAACGATTATTTATCCGTTACTGGCATTGCTTCTATCGTTCTTGATAAAACAAAAATTAAGGAATTATGGAAAGATGCTTATAAAGCTTGGTTTCCAGAAGGAATCAATGATCCTGAGCTTGCTCTTATTAAAGTAACACCAAGCAATGCCGAATACTGGGATAGTAGTTCCAATAAAATGGTGATTTTGTTTTCTATGCTAAAAGCAAAGCTAAGTGGCACACAGTATAGTGAAGGAGAACACGGAAAGCTGCGATTATAAAATTGCAGCCTTAAAATAATATCCCCAATGCCAAAGCTCTATTTTGATAATCAACGTTATGCAGATTTACCTTTGCATTATGGAAAAGTGCCACTGTGGTTTTCACAGCGCATGAAATTATTAGGTGGAGCGATTATCGAATCCATTGTTATTGAATACGGATCAAGTGTGGCCATTCAACGATTATCTGACCCACTTTGGTTTCAGGCACTGGGATGTGTATTGGGTATGGATTGGCATTCTTCGGGTATTACGACTTCTGTCATGGGCGCATTAAAAGGTGCTATCAACCCAAAGTTTAATGAGTTAGGAATTTATATCTGTGGAGGAAAGGGTAAATATTCAACGGACACACCCAATGAATTAATTGCTCTCGGCAATCGTACGGGTTTAAATGGACATGAATTGGTGCATTATAGCAAACTCAGTGCAAAGGTTGATAACACGGCTATACAAGATGGTTTTCAACTCTATCTCCATAATTTTATTGTTAGTAAAACAGGTGAATGGGGAGTAATTCAACAAGGTATGAATGATAAAACAGGTATGGCACGCAGGTACCACTGGCATTCAAAAGAAATTAAATCTTTTTTGGAAGAACCACACACATCTATTTACGGTCAAAATCAAGGGCTCATTTTAAACCTTACAGATGTTGAAGCTAATTCAACAAAAGTGGGAATTATGAATGTGGTGACGGAGCATCCAGAAAAAATGCTTTCTGAAATTCGAAAGATCGTCATGCCTTCACATCATGATGTTCAGGCAAAGGATGTTAACATAAAGCGACTTGGGAGTATTTTAGCGCTTGCTTACGAAAAAAATTTACGAGACTTTGAGTCCTTATTAATGTTAGAGGGTGTTGGTCCTCGCACCATTCAGTCACTAACCCTTGTAAGTGAAATTATTCATGGCACGTCTTCCCGTTTTTCAGATCCAGCACGTTTTTCCTTTGCACATGGAGGAAAGGATGGACATCCGTTTCCTGTTCCAACTAAAGTGTATGATGAAACAATTCATGTTTTGGAAACAGCGGTAAGTAAAGCAAAAGTAGGAAATACGGATAAGCAACAAGCGATTAAAAATTTAGCAAGAGTAGCACAAATGCTTGAACAAAATTTTACGCCGAATTCAAGCCTGGAAAAGCTAATTGAAAAAGAACGAGCTGAATCTCATAAATATGGAGGAAGAACCGTTTATGGAAAGGCTAAACCGCTGAAAGATAACAATAACCAATTGAGTCTTTTTTAAACTAATCTTTTTTATAAGGCATATAAAATAAAACACGCGTACCAATTGTTTCATCTTTTTCATTCACAACATCTGTAACTTCAAATTTATAAGTTGTATTTTGGATTCCATGAATAAGCAATAAGCGTTCTTTTGTGATTTGCATTCCGGATGACTTGTGTGTGGATTTTTTGTTTTGATTCATTCCTCCTCCGTCATCTTCTATAATGCATAGTAAATTGTTACCCTCAAAACGGAGAGCTATAATTAAATTACCGGATGAATGCTTTTTTTGTAAACCATGTAATATGGCATTTTCAACAAAAGGTTGAATGAGGAGTGCTGGTACAACTATATCTTCTGGATCAATTGCTTCACTTAATTTAATTTCAAATTCATGTTTGTTTTCTTTAAGTCTTAAAAATTCAAGATCAACGTATAATTTTAGTGCTTTCAATTCATCTTCCAGAGGGATGTAACTCTGTCTCGAATTGTCAAGGGTTAAGCGCATCAACTGGGCAAATTCTTCCAGATAAAGGCATGCTTCTTTTCTATTGTTTTTTAGAATATAATATTCGATAGAGGTAAGTGCGTTAAACATAAAATGCGG
>DAORKB010000156.1:1297-8368 GCA_035439365.1 Bacteroidia bacterium | reverse complement strand
ACCACTGCAACACGTTCTTGTTTCGGTAAATCATAAAAAGCCATTTTTGCTGTTTTTTTATAATCAAAGGTACAGTTATGTTTGGTAAATGAGGATTTTAACACACAGTTGGTTGCATAATTCTGCCGATGGTCATGCAAAATCAACCGTTGGTTAAAAAAACAGGGGATTAAATTGCAAACAAGAATTTTTTTAGTGTCCTTACATACAATAAAACATTCCCAATTGCCATTATTTTTAATCCGATAAAGACTTAAAATAATAGATACATGAAGAAAAATGTTTTAAGCGATATAGCCTGCTTAATCAATCTCTCCGTTTTTGGCTTTTACCTTGTACATTTATTAATAAGCGGAACAATTGTTTTCTTTTTAAAGAAAACGAAAAGACAGAAACATTCAAGACCGATTTATTTATTAAGACGCACAAATTTTTATTAATCCTGTAATACCCCAATGCCATGCAATTAATCAGTAAGAACAATTTTGTAAGAGCCACCTATTTCTTAATAGGTTTGAGCATTATGTTGTTAATGACTATTATCACACAAATTTTAAACGGAGGTCTATTCTTAGATAAATAATTAAAATTCCTTATCACCAAATTCACTGGAAGGGAGTTTTATTTTTTTATTGGTTTGTTTAAATTGATAGGATAAGGTGATCGAAAAGACATCCTTTTCCTGAATGTAATTGGTTGTTGTATAAAAATTACGACCGTACGTGGTAATACGTTGTTCATTACTCTTAATCAATCCCAAACTCATATTCTGCCAAAGAAGTGCAACTGAAAGTGCCCCTTTCAATAAACTTTTTTTGACCGAAAAATTAGGACTTATAAATCTTGAATCTTCGCCAATTGCGGTTGGTCGCAAGGACAGATAATTTAAGGTAAACTGTGCATTCCAGGTTTTAGCAAACTGAAAACTTTGATTTGTATTCAATGAATAAGCAATTCCTATCATTTTAGTAGATTATTGAAAAATAATTTTTTTGATGAACGGACAAATAGCTGAATGAAAGGTGTTTATACTGAATGATAATAAGCTTATATTCGTGTCACACGGTATATTATGGAATTTAAACAGCAGGTCATTGCAAAGGTGGAAGAAATTTATCCTTTGGTTATCCAATTCATAGAACAGAAACAGCTACCCGAATACCCGATTAGCATTTTTGAAGGGCATCCCGGAGCGGCACTGTTTCTATACCAGTATGCACAATACAAACCCGAAAGCAAGGCAAAATGCTTTGAATTGATCAATTTTATAATTGACAATGCATTTGAATTCATAGCAGAAACACCGGATGTACGTACCAGTTATTGTGACGGAATAATCGGAATTTTATGGCTGACTCAATTTTTTAGAAATGAAGGCGTGATTGATATGGAAGCGGAAGAGACGGAAGAGGATATTCTAAATGAACTGAGCCAGCATAGTATATTCCAAACGGTTAATCAGTTAAACTGTGATTTTTTGCACGGTGGTTTTGGATTTTGGGCATTTTTACTGGAGTTTAAAGATTTGCCTGGAAAAGAAAAATTCTTAAAGGCTCAGCTTGATGCATTGCATGCGATAACGATTAAAACCGAACACGGGTATAATTGGAAAATAGATTTGGATATTTTTCAAAAAGATCAGGAAAATAAAATAGAAATAAACCGTACTACAAGCACACACCTCGGATTAGCACATGGTATTTCCATTATTATTGTATTGCTTGCAAAAACAAAACTACAAGGATATTTTAAAGAAGAAATTGATGAGCTCATTTATAAGGGGATGTCTCATATCCAGTCATTAAAATTTTTGGAACCGACCACATCACTTTATCCAATGGTGGTGGTAAATGCTAAATCAGAGAAAGGTGGACGACTTGCCTGGTGTAATGGTGATTTGTGTGTGGCACAAGCCTATTGGTTTGCCTGGAAAGCAACCGATCAACTAAAATTCAAAGAGGAAGCGTTGCAAATTATGAATCTGGCAACATCAATTGATGAAAAGTATGCAGGTGCATTGGATGCAGGGATATGCCACGGAACAGCAGGAATCGCTCAACTATTTAAACGTTTTTTTTGGGAAACGAATGATGAAAAATATTTGAGGAGCAGTGATCAATGGATACAAGCTACCCTGGAAATGGCTGTTTATAAGGATGGCTATGCCGGTTATAAAACATACAGCAGCGAAGCATACGGCGGTCCGCGATTGGAGTATGGTTTTCTTTCAGGAATTTGTGGGATAGGATCTGTTCTTCTATCATCGCTCTCAGATAAGCCAACTGTCTGGGATCGGGTGTTACAGATTTGTTAAATGGATAGCTAATGGGGATTCTCTACAACCATTTTTCCCGTCATTATTACGAGTCCTTCTTTTGAAATATTGTTTTGATTCATAAATGCTCTATTTATAAATATAAAACAAAAACAAAACAATTAAAAAAAACGAATTGCCGCCATCCGGGCAATTCGTTTTCAATAAGCGTGATGGGTACTATGCCTGATTTACACAAGCATTCGGGTAACTTTTACAATGATAAATTGTTCCGCGTGTTGCCGATATATAAGGCGTAGAATCACCACCTGCAACAGCAGCCATTTTTTGACTGGTTAAAAGCGTAACCGTTTCTTTGTTGAGCTTTAATTTTTTTTCTTGTATTTTTCATGATAGCGAAATTTAAGTTTAAAATTTGTTTACGTTTTGTAGCGCAAGCTGTTAAACAGGTTGCGTACCTCCACCACAATGAAATGGATAACTTGGGCAATGGTAAATTGTACCACGTGTTCTTGATATATAAGGAGTAGAGTCGCCACCTCCTATACCAGCCATTTTCTCATTATTCAATACAGTAACAGTTTCTCTGTTAAGCTGTAGTTTTTTTTTCAATTTTTTCATGGTTTTAGAAATAAAAAAGAGAACTGCTTGTTGATCCGTCAGCAGCTTAACGCATCATTCCGGAATGATTGGGATAAATGTATACCGGGATCTGACCATTCATGTATATAATTACATGATCGTGGTTGAAAAATAGTTGAGCGGTAAGAAAGTTAGTTGAATGGTATTTTTCTAAGTCACCTCTCCTTTTTTCAAGGAGAGCAACGAAGTGAGGTTATTTTCCTGCAGATTTTTTGTAATTGGCTTTGTCAGGAACATCAGTCATAATATTCATGATGACATTGTTTTGAACATAAAATATAACAGGCGGATTTGGAAAACCGGGTTCGGGTATGGTAAACTTTCGTGGAAAGGTTGTCCACTCGTAATCAATAACTTTAATATCTTCATCTGCAATGGTTGCCATAAATTCAGCTTTTGTATTTGTTTCTTCTGCTTCAGATCCTAATACAATAAAATTATCTATTGAACTCGTGTTTCTTAGGCGGAGCGCTTTTTGCGTTGCTTTCTGACAATGCGAACAGCCATAAGCAATTAGTAAAATCAATTGATCACCATGTATATCTTGTTGGATATATTCACTTAAAGGTGTTTCGGAAACTTTCTTTCCAATGAGTGCACTTCTAAATGGACTTTGTGCTTGCACAGAAATAAATGAACACGTAAGAATAAGGGAGAGTATAAAAACGTTGGAACGTATCATAGTAGTTAATTGAGATAAATTAGATGATTAAATGTAGGTAAAATCAGGTAATTAAACAAATGGTTTTTGTTTCTGCTGCTGTACGTATGGGATGAGAGGTTTTATAAAAAAAATATTAATTCAGGCTTTTAAATTTTTGATGTTTGTTGGTTTATAATCGATGGTTCACTACAAAAAGTACGTGGAATCTGAGCTGATTTCAGGAATACGTACAAATGTCCATCCCCCTTTACCATGAAATTTTTCGAGGCGATACTTCTTGTTAATAAGCGGAGCTATTGAATCGTTATTTTTTTTCACAAAATATCAACCATTGAGCGTTTATCAGAATAATAGACTACATTGCATGTATACAAAAATATCAATTATCTTCATAAAATTAGAAATATGCGGAATTGATCATATTTAGTATAAGATTTTGTGTTCGAAAGATTATTCATTTAAAAGAATAGAAGGTTTATGAAACTACTCGCATCGGCAATCATTTTTATGTATTTGTTTTTATCAACACCTGAAAATAAGGAGTTAAAGTTTACTGTTTTTCATGAAGGCAAAAATATAGGAACAATGAAAGTGACTAAAAGGCAAGATGGAGGTAAGGTTATCAGAGAATTAAAAACAGATACGGATAGGAAAGTTATGGTTGCATCTATTCATGTAGAATCAGATGTTTCGATAGTTTCGGATGAAGAAATAGTAACTATGGGGATGGCATATCGTTATGGAAACCCCAGCACAAATGATGTACATTCAAATGTTATGCGGCTAGGGTCAAAATATCAGATAGAGCAAAATGGCGTGGTTAGAAATATGGAAGTTTCTAAAATTGAATTTTGCATGGTAGATCTTTATTTTAAAGAACCTAAGGGAGTAACAACGGTATTTTCAAATATGCACAGTGTTTTTTTACCCATTAAGAAAACAGGTGAAGGAGAATACCAGGTACAGTTTCCTGATGACAAGACTGCTATATACAAATACAAAGAGGGTGAAATAGACGTTGTTGAATCAAATACACCTTACGGTATAATTATTTCCAGACGGAAATGGAAAAGCTAATACAGCTAATCCATTTATTTTTTCTTCTTAGCTGTTTGTAACCACAATGGTTTGGCTTTTTCAATTTTTTTGAAGATGGAGCAATCACTACTATGTGCTCCTGGTAAATAACCGGTACTCATTAAAAATTCATTTACAATTTCTCCGCCGGTAAAACGAAATGTTTTTTTGAAAAGTTTTACCCACTCCTCTTTAGTTTTAGGATGATTCAGTGCTAACCAATTTTCAAAAGAACCATGCTCCTTTTGAATTTGCAATATAGCCTTTGCATTTTCTACAGCAGCATTTATTTTTAACCGGTTGCGTATAATTTTTTCATCTGCTAATAACCGGCTTTTATCGGTTTCTTTGTAAGCAGCAACCTTCTTGATGTTAAAGTTGTGGTATGCTTTTCTAAATCCTGCTTCTTTTTTTAAGATCGTTTCCCAGCTAAGTCCCGCTTGGTTAATTTCCATGATTAACCGACCAAATAACTCATTGTCATCATGGATCGGAAACCCATAATGATGATCATGATATGCTTTATGAATGGCTTTTTTCTCATCCTTCATTGTTTCGATGGCCCTGCAGTACGACATAGTATTATTGATTTTAAATTGTTTTTTACAAAGATTTTCTTATTTTCACAAATACATTTGCGAAGGTGTATACAAATATAGAAACAGTTGCACAATAAAAAGAAAACAAATGAGGGTTTCAACTGATAAAATTGAAAACGATATTGTAAAGATCACCCAGTGTTTCCCTTCTTACTTGCATGATACGGTAAGAAAGGTTGTGCAACTTTTGTCCATCGAAAAAAGCGGTTACATTCATTCGGCTTCTTATCAGGTAAAATTTCATGGGGAAACGCTGGAGTTTCCAAATCGGGTGTATTTTAATGAACCCAGAAATACGCTTGAAAAAAATTTGACAGAAGAAGAACAGGTTATTTTGGATTGCATTTTTTTAAGACATCACAATGGGTATATTCGTCAACGTCGGTTAGAGCGCCTTATTGATAAAAAACAACCGTATATCGTTCCTTTTACATTTCAATTGTTGGGCGAGTGTGTAAAAGAAATTTTGATGGTGGTGGATGATCACATCAATGATGATACAATGGATGAATATCTGCGTTTTATAAAGGAAAATAAAAAGTATGCTGAGCAAACTCAAAACAGGATGGTCAGTTATTGGGATTTGTATTACCGCATAGAATATCCTAAAATTAAGAGATATATTGGGCAACGGGTTTTTGAACGATTAAAAAAAGAAATTTCCGACAGAAAAAAAAGCGATCACTAAGAAGCTGGTTATCCTCCTACCGCATATTTTAATAAAAAAATCTCATGCAGGTAGAACCAAAAAACAACCGGATCATTTCCATTGATTGTATGCGAGGGCTCACGGTAGCACTCATGATTTTTGTAAACAGCCCAGGTTCCTGGGATTACGTATTTCCCTTGTTCGCACACGCACAATGGAACGGCTGTACACTTGCAGATTTGATATTCCCATTTTTCTTATTTATTGTCGGACTTTCTGTTTTTTTTTCTTCCGTATCGAAAAAAGAACAAAAAGGCATTGTGCCTGTTTTAAAATTGGTGAAACGATCCGCGACTCTTTTTTTTATTGGCTTGCTGATAAATGGTTTTCCATTTTATCATCTTTCGAACCTGCGTATTCCTGGTGTATTGCAACGGATCAGCATGGTGTTCCTGGTGTGCGCATTATTGAATAGGTATACCTCCCGTTTTTTTCAGTGTATGTTGGTAGCAGGGTTACTACTCGGATATTGGCTGCTGATGCGTTTTGTTAAACCACCCGGAGCAAGTGTGGTGAGTTTGGAGCCAACCGGTAATTTGTCGGCGTGGGTTGATGCCTGTATTTTTAAGAATCATGTCTGGGCACATACCAAACCCTGGGATCCTGAAGGTTTGCTAGGAACCTTACCTGCTATTGCAACAGGTTTAACTGGTGTATTAACAGCTGTATTGTTGCATCGCATCAGAGAAAAAAAGGAGAAGCTGTTGATGATGCCCATTCTGGGAGTAACGCTTCTTGGATTTGGGCTTTGCTGGAGCCTGATCTTTCCAATTAATAAAAATTTATGGACCAGTTCGTATGTGTTGTTTACATCAGGTATTGCTCAACTTGTTTTATGGGTGATGTATTACCTGTTGGATGTAAAGGGATATAAGAAATTTACAACACCTCTTATGGCCTTTGGCAGCAATGCAATAAGCGCCTATATACTTTCAGAATTGTTAGAGGCAAGCTGGAACAATTTGTTTATTGAAGAAAATTATACTGTAAAGGATTGGATTTTTAATCATTGCTTCATTTCCTGGCTACCTCCAATTGCGGCATCCCATATTATGGCTGGAGTGTTTGTTGGAATTATATATCTTCCAATTTATTGGATGTATAA
>DAORKB010000156.1:0-1197 GCA_035439365.1 Bacteroidia bacterium | reverse complement strand
TCTTCGTGATCCGAATCCCAGGCAAAAAATAGTTCTTTCAGATACTTGTTTTCTTCCGTTGTAATCATTTTATCGGCTTTGGCCATTTTAACAGCAAATTTCAAAAATTTGGTGCGTTCTTCTGGGGTCGAATCTTCATAAAAATCATTCATTGAGTTATTGAAATGCAAGAAGTAATCTTCTGATGGCATGGTGCTCAATATTTCCATTTCATGATCGAGGTTAACATAAAAGGGAAAAGCGTCTTGTAAGTACTTGATAATCACTTTGCCTTCGGCTTTTACAAATTTTCCGTCAACTTGAGACAGGATCATCAGCATGTGATAACCTGCCATCACTTTGTTCATTTTTTTAAGTTTATTTATTGTATTCATAGGAGAGAGATTTAAACCATTTTTACATAGTAAATATACTGCGTAAGTAGATAGGGGTAGACGTTTTTAAGAAAAATTATGGATAATTTAGACGAAACAGCAAAGTGTGGGTATAAACCAGATTTTTTTCGTAAGGTTGTTTTTTATTTTGCAGATAACCAGTTGATTATGGTGTTTTTTTGGGAGAGCTGCAAAAATATTTGCGCAAGTATTTACTTGCATATATATTTGCAAGCAGATACTTGCATATTATGGAAACCAGAAGAGATGTATTTCAGGCGATAGCCGATCCAACACGCCGCCAGATAATAGGAATGGTTGCAAATCAATCGTTAAACCTGAATGCCATTGCCGAAAACTTTGACATGAGCCGTCAGGCGATTTCATTGCATATAAAAATATTAGCAGAGTGTGGTTTAATTATGATAAGACAGCAGGGGCGGGAACGGTATTGTGAACCGCAATTGAAAAAGCTCGGTGAAGTGTATGATTGGGTAGAACAATACAAACAATTATGGGAAGGGCGCTTGAATAAAATGGATCAATTGTTAACTCAAATGCAGGTCAAACCAAAAAGAAAAAAATAAATGGAAAAGAAAATTGTTGTTACGCGCATTTTTAACGCACCTGTTGAATTGGTTTGGCAAAACTGGACTGATCCCGAACTTATTAAACAATGGTGGGGACCTGATAAATTTACTTGCCCAACTGCCAAAATTGATTTTCGTGAAGGTGGCACATCCATCGTTTCAATGCTGGCACCTGTTTCTTTTGGTGGACAGGAAACCTTTAGCATATGGGTTTATACAAAAATTAAATTGCA
>DAORKB010000155.1:0-8370 GCA_035439365.1 Bacteroidia bacterium | reverse complement strand
GCGGCTTTTGGAAAGATGTTTGTCACCTCCAAAAAACGACCGAATTGCGGGTTGGTTGCAAATCTGGGAGTCGGGTTTATTCAACATAGAATAAAAATAGAAGTCATCGGAAACAATGTACCCCAACTGGATAAAGAATATAAGAAAGGGTATGATCGTTTAACAAATGGTTTATTACTGAGCCAAAACGTTGGGTACATGTTTTTAAGCAATAATCATTTGGTAAATTTTTATGTCGGATTGGAGTGCATGCAAGGATTTACAAGTAACCGACGCAGCTACGATTTTGAAAAAATGCAAACAGACACCAAAAAACGATTGGATGTGCTAACTGGCGTGAAAGTAGCCTGGATATTACCTTTATACAAGAAAGCTCTTAAATCAAGCAACTATTATATCTACTAATTTTCTGTTATCTCTTTTTGAATAAATGATGCGGTTGTTATACACTTTGTTTATTTATTTTTATTTCATTTCCATTCGAATAGCTTCTTTTTTTAACTCAAAAGCAAAGTTGTGGATCGATGGGAGAAGAGATATATTCCAGCAATTAAAATCAAAAATTCAAAGCTCACCAAGTCCTGTTATATGGATACATTGCGCTTCTTTAGGCGAATTTGAGCAAGGCAGACCAATTATCGAAAAATTAAAAAAGGATCATGGTGAAATTAAAATCGTTCTCACTTTTTTTTCTCCATCCGGTTACGAGATACGTAAAAATTATGCTGTTGCCGATCATGTATTTTATTTGCCATTGGATACACCGCTCAATGCAAAAAAATTTATTTCCATTGTAAAACCTACTGCCGCTTTTTTCGTGAAATATGAGTTTTGGTTCAACTATTTGACCGAGCTAAAAAATAATGCCATCCCAACATACCTGGTAAGCGGTATTTTTAGGGAGGATCATTATTTTTTTAAGAATTATTCAGCCTGGTTCCGTAAACAATTAAATGCGTTTAACCACTTTTATTTGCAAGATGAAAAATCGCAAAAATTATTGAATTCAATTGGATTTAAAAATACAACGGTTGCCGGAGATACGAGGTTTGATCGGGTGGATGAGGTTTCTAAAAATGTAAAGAATATCCCGTTGATTGAATTATTCAAACAACAGCAACCTTTGTTTGTTGCCGGAAGCACCTGGCAGCCGGATGAAGAATTGCTTGCTGAGTTTGATTTTTCCGCAGCAGGGTTTAAATTGGTCGTGGCACCTCATGAAATTTCGGAGGTGAGGATACAATTTTTGATTTCAAAATTCAAAAACAATGTGCAGCGCTACTCACAGGTTAATGAAGAAACAATTAAGACGGCCAATATTTTAATTATCGATAATATGGGTATGTTGTCCTCTATCTATCAATATGGTACGGTTGCCTTTATTGGTGGTGGCTTTGGAAAAGGGATCCACAATATACTGGAACCGGCAGCTTTTGGCTTACCGGTAATATTCGGACCCAAATATAAAAAATTTGAAGAGGCAAAGGAATTGGTTCACCTGAGAGGAGCCTTTGTAGCGAATAATAGCAAAGATTTGCAAAACATCATTCAATTATTAACACATTCACCTGCGGGTCTGCTTGCCGAAGCAACAGCCAAACGCTTCATTCAGCATCATGTAGGCGCAACAAATATGATTTTGGGTGATATAAAATTTTAGTGTGCGTGTGGAGAGCGACAGCGATCCACACGCACACTAAAATTCCCTCAATACTCACACTCGTGCCTCACCCCCTCCTCTTATAGTGTATCTTCCAATTCACCACCCATGTCATACCACCATCCACTGATGAATCCCAGCTCCAGTCAAAACTATCTTTGGAAATGTTATAATACAACATACGAAGCAATATCTTTTTTCCATCAGGTTGTGTGCGCTCGCTGTTCAATTGCATTTTTCCATCTTTAAATTCTCCGGTTAAGGCAATGTATGCTCCCTGGCTATCCACCCAGGTTTGTTGCCATTGCTTTTTTTGAGCATTGTAACCTGAAACACTCATACCATGGAAATTGGTATTCGGGTCATAAAAATTTTCCTCAATAACACAGTTATTATATGGCTTTGTGATTTTGTTTAGCCCGGGTTTTAAGGTATCACTATAAATTGCATCCCATTCACCAACCCAAAAATCAAATTGGCTAGCTTCAGGCATCGAACAAGGAGATGGAGGTTTTTGAGCGATACAAAAATTACAAATAATTAAAAAGGTAAGCTGTAGCAGTATATTTTTCATGGTAATAGTTTTTATAAAGTAAATGATTTAAAAATTCATGGGGTATTCAAAATACACGAATGGTTAAAGTAAAGTATGAATGGATAGTCAATGCAAGCCCGGTGTGTATTGGATTTGATTCACAGAATGTTCAATCAGGTGAACTTCGTCCACCGAAGCTTTAGCGTAGGTGGAAATTATTACTTACTTTCGGTTCTGTCTAATCATTTAAATAAGCATTTTATTTATGGAACAGAAAACAAATTACTCTATCCCACTCGCATTTATAACCATTTTATATTTTATGTGGGGTTTCATCACTTGTTTAAATGATATCCTGATTCCACATTTCAAAGCTATTTTTGTTTTGAGTTATGCAGAAACGATGCTCATTCAATTTGCATTTTTTGGAGCTTATTTTATCGGATCGCTTATTTACTTTTTCATTTCACTTTCGTCTGGTGATCCTATAAACAGGATAGGGTATAAAAACGGAATTATTTTAGGACTTTTTATTTCAGCAGTAGGTACATCATTATTTTATCCGGCGGCAGCTTATCAATCATTCGGATTTTTTCTGGCCGCGTTGTTTGTACTGGCATTAGGGTTTACCATTTTACAAATTGCAGCCAATCCTTTTGTTATATTGTTGGGTAAACCAGAAACGGGATCTCATCGATTGAGTCTTGCAGGTGCCATTAATTCATTTGCAACAACCATTGCACCGATTATAGGTGGAGCATTGATACTTGGAAGTGCTGTTGCGGCTAGTGATATTAATTCTGTTAAAAAGCCCTATCTGGTATTGTCGGGCATTTTTTGTTTATTAATTGTAGTTTTTAAAATCGTAAAATTACCCTCTTTTTCAAGTGAACAAAAACTAGAGAAAAAAGTCGGAGCATTGGCTTATCCGCAATTGACATTGGGTATACTGGCCATATTTTTTTATGTGGGTGCCGAAGTTACTGTAGGGAGTTTTATGGCAAACTTTGTTGGGTTAAAGGAAATAAAAGGGGTGGCACCGGCAGCGGCAACCATATATGTATCCTTGTATTGGGGAAGTTTAATGATAGGCCGTTTCGCCGGAGCTGTTTCTGTTTTTAATTTATCTACACAAACACGAAAAATATTAACTGCTGTGTTACCTGTTGCTACCTTCTTTTTTATTCTGATCATTTTTAAGATCAGGGCAGGTAATCAGCCATTTAATATAAGTGATTTTTATGCATATCTCCCTTTTATTGCAATCAGCATTATTGCATTTTATATTGGTCAGGAAAAACCAGCAAAAACACTTTTCCTATTTTCTATGATATGCATTGTACTACTAATTGTGTCGCTTTTAACAAGTGGAGAGTTAGCTATGTGGTCGGTTATTAGTTTGGGCTTGTACAACTCCATCATGTGGCCCGCGATATTTGCCCTTGCAATTGCAGGATTGGGAAAATATACAAGTCAGGGATCATCCTTGTTAATTATGGCCATCTGTGGAGGTGCATTAATTCCTTTAATTCAAGGTTATATTGCCGATCACTACAGTGTTCACTATTCATTTATAGTACCTGTATTTTGTTACGTGTATATGGCTTATTATGCATGGAAAATGAAAAGTGTATTAACTGCACAAGGAATTGAATATGATAAACCTATTTCTGCGGGGCATTAACAGAAAGATAACACAATTCTATAGCAGAATTATCTTTGATTTTGAGACATATTTTTAATTACTTTGCATAAGTGAAAAAAATAATAGCTGTGAGATGATAATTCATAAAATAAATATAAAGAATTTTAAAGGATTTGAGCAAAAGGAAATCCCTTTAAATGAACATTTCACGATTGCTGTTGGTAGCAATGCTTCTGGCAAAACAACCCTGTTGAAAGCACTAGAAATTTCTTTAGGAGAGTACCTTCAATGTTTGCCATTACCCAAAGGAGAAAGTATTCACAAAAGACAATTTTCACAAAGTGACAGGTTTGTAAAATGGAGCACAGAATTATTGGACTATTTACCTAAAGAAGAAAATCCAAAAATTGAAGTTAATGGCTCATTTCTAGGAAAGCAAATTGAATGGACCAGAGAGATGGTTGGTAGAATCACTACCCACAACACAAAATTGGCTGGTAAACTTATTAAGGCTGTAGATGAATTGATTGCTAAAAGAAAAAAGGGTGAGAATGTAATTATGCCAATTGTTGCAACATACGGAATAGAAAGAACGGTATCACAATTAAGAAAAGGCAAAGTGAAGAGTAAAATGAGGAGTAGAATGGAAAAAGCCTTTTTAGGGGCATTGAAAGACACTGTTGATTTCGAAGGAGTAATTGATTGGTTGCATGATTATGATAATGAATTGAAATATAACAGAGAGTTTATTGGAACCCGTGAAGCATTATTTGAAGCTATTCAAAAAGCAATACCATATCTTGAAGATATTAGTTACAACACAAGATATGAACAGTTGGAAGCAGTAGTAAATGTTGAAGAAAAATACCATGGTAAAAAGCTGCACAACAATATGAGTGATGGTTTTAAAGCAATGTTGAACATAGTTGCTGAATTAGCATATCGTTGCGTTGTTTTAAATGGATTTAAAGGAAAAGATGCGGTTAAAGAAACTCCAGGGGTAGTTTTAATTGACGAGTTGGATATGCATTTGCATCCCAACTGGCAGAGACATGTAGTTGATGATTTAAAAAACGCTTTCCCAAAAATTCAGTTTATTGCGACAACACATTCTCCTTTTATAACACAATCGTTATCGGCTGACGGTATTATCAATTTAGACGAACCTAAAGATATTGACCCAAGTAAAATGAGAGTTGATGAGGTGGCAACATCAGTTATGGGGGTGGATAGTGCTTACTCTAAAGATAATGAGGAGTTATATCAAAAAGCTAAAGTTATTCTTAAAAGCATTAAAGAAAATGCAAGTCCTGATGAAATAAAAGAAGAAATCAATAAAGTCCACGATCCTGCTGTGAGAGCTTTTCTTGAACTTAATAAAATGGCAAACGGGAAATAACATGCGACCAATACAAAAACCAACCTGTCCCACTGTTGGAGGTGTTGCAAAAACAGTAACAGATTATGCATCTTGGAAATCTGACTTAGAAGCTGCAATTGGTATGTTTTGTACCTATTGTGGGATGAGGCTAAATAACAGCCCACAAGTAGAACATGTAGTTCCGCAAACTCCCATGACTGGCAATCCTGCTGGTAACCCATTGGATTGGGATAATGTAGTTTTTTCATGTGCTGCTTGTAATGGTTCAGCTGGTAAAAGCAATAAGAACTATAATGATGTTGATCACTATATGCCCGAAAAACATAATACAATTTTGCCCTTTGAGTATCGGGAATTAAATGGACATGTAACAGTGGAAATTGCAAGCGGCCTTTCAGTTTCTCAACAAAAAAAGGCAAGTGATACAATTGACATTTTTAATTTTCAAAATATCGACATTAGAGAAAAGAAATTTGATTATAGAAGCAGCGAAAGATGGCAAACAATGCAAGCTGTAAATGCTGCTTATGAAAATTATAGAATGGCGAAAGTTTCCCCGACTTATGATGCAAATATAGCTTCTGAAAATATTGCTTTTCAAGCCGCAAGTTCAGGCTTTTTTCAACTTTGGCTTGACGTTTTTATAAATGAACCAGATGTGCTTAAAAAGCTTATACATCAAAACTTTCATCCAGGGACACATCAGCAAAGTTTTGATGCGATTACTGGTAAACCGATTAACAGAAATCCTTTGAATGTTGTTGACCCAATTTAGATGCAGGCTTGAAAATTTACCTCTTCCGAAACATAGTAGTAAAAGTGTCCGCCCACTTATTGTAAATCCAATCAAATGAAACAACCATTAGCCATAGGAATTGATATTGGTGGAACCAATACTGTTTTTGGTTTGGTAAATCAGCAGGGAGAAATCCTGGTGAAGGAAACCGTATCCACCGAGCATTTTCCGCTTCCCGAAGATTTGGTGGCGGTAGTATGTGAACACATCAAAAAGGCATTTCAACCCTTTACTTTAACACATCAGTTAAAAGGAGTAGGCATTGGTGCACCCAACGGCAACTATTTTAAGGGAACCATTGAATTTGCTCCCAATTTAAAGTGGAAGGGAATCATCCCAATTGCGCAATTGTTTTCGGAACGGATGGGTGTAAAAGCAATGCTTACCAACGATGCAAATGCCGCAGCCTTGGGAGAGATGATCTTTGGTGGGGCCAGAAATATGAAAGATTTTATATTTATTACATTGGGAACCGGGCTTGGTAGTGGTATTGTAGCGAATGGGGAGCTGGTATACGGCCATGATAGTTGTGCAGGAGAAATAGGGCATGTGATTATATTTCCGGATGGAAGACAGTGTGGCTGTGGAAGAAAGGGGTGCCTGGAAACCTATTGCTCTGCTACAGGAATCAAGCGTACATACGCAGATTTGTTAATGAGCCGTCATGAGAAAACAAATTTGGCAGATAAAGTTGCAGATGCAAAATATATTTTTGAGAGGGCAAGAAAAGGAGATGTAGTAGCGATAGAAGCATTTGACTATACAGGAAAAATTTTGGGACTGGCACTCGCAAACAGTGTTGCCTATACCAGTCCGGAAGCTATCTTTTTATTTGGAGGGTTGGCGCTATCCGATCAATTCATTTTTCAGCCTACGATTAAAAGTTTTGAGGAAAATCTTCTGCATATTTATAAAAACAAAATCAAAATCTTACCATCTCAATTAAAAGAAAATACGGCGCCCATCCTTGGAGCGGCTTCCCTTGTTTGGAAAGATCTGTTAAGTTAATCCTGTCTTTACTTTATTAAATCTGGTATACTTATTTCCTTCATTTTCATAGGTTACTAAATAATGTTAAAACAATAGTTACATATGTAAACTATTTACATTTTAAACTAATTTTGCGTCGTAGGACGCAGCTTTAGCGAAGGCCTACGTTACCCACTATAGCCCTGGCGAAGGTGGGCCAAATTTTTCAGAATAAACATGCCTGTAAATAACGATCTTTTAAAATACAAACCGATGGGTCGCATCCTTGGCGCATTAACCAAGCAATACTTTGGTGCGCTAAGTAAAAGTCTGGAACATTTGGGAATTGATCGTCATTTTTATCCACTTATAGTTATTGATCAGACAGAAGAAAAATGCACACAACAGTATTTGTCCTGCATGTTGGATGTGGATAAAGTAAGTATGGTGAGAGTGATGGATTACCTCATGGAGAACGGAATGATTACACGAGAGGTAAATAGCAAGGATAGACGGGAACACTTGATAAAGCTTACAGCAAAAGCAAAAAAAATATTACCCGAAGTATATCAAGGCATAAATAAAATGAATAGCTTGGCGTTAAAAGGGCTAAACAAAAGCGAGCGGGAGCAATTTTATGTAATGATGAGCAAAATGGCAAAGAACATTGAAAACCTTCCGGTGAATGAAGTAGATATACAATTAAAGAAAAAATAAAAAGGATGAAGAGTAAAAATTTAATTATTGCAGTGATCGTTGTTGCCATTCTGCTGGGAGCAAAATTTATCTTTTTCCCGTCCAATGCCGGGCAAAGCAATGGAGCACAAAAAGGAAATGCCGGAGGCAAAGGAGCTATTAAAAGCAATGTGTCTGCTTATGTCGTGCAAACAGAAAAAATCAGTAATCAAATTACTGCAACAGGAACAATGCGTGCCAATGAAGATGTACAGTTGCAATCCGAACTGTCTGGAAAAATTATTAAGCTGAATTTTAATGAAGGGAGCAAAGTAAGTAAAGGACAATTGCTTGTGAAAATAAACGATGCCGACTATCAGGCACAGTATAAAAAGCTTCAACTGCAAAGCGCACTTGCCGATCAAACCCTGCAACGTCAAAAACAATTATTAGCAATAAATGGGATTAGTCAGCAAGAGTTTGATGTGGCTCAAAGTCAGTATAATACTATTAAAGCGGACATGGATTTCGCAACAGCCCAAATTTTAAAAACAGAAATCAAGTCACCGTTTGATGGTGTTATCGGTTTAAAAAATGTAAGTGAAGGAGCATTTATAGCGCCTACAACTGTTATTGCAAGCGTTCAGCAAATTGACCCGGTTAAACTTGATTTCGCGGTACCTGAACGTTATGCTTCTTTTTTGAAAAA
>DAORKB010000154.1:0-8382 GCA_035439365.1 Bacteroidia bacterium | reverse complement strand
TTCTGCGGTTTTTTATTCAAATCTTTAAAAATGAATTTTTAGAACCCACCTTTAGAGTATTACACATGAACTTATCACAAAAAATTGATGTTATAGATTATCAAAAAAATCCATTGGATTTTGAGAAACACTATTTGAAAACACAAACTCCAGTTATTATTAAGGGGTTAACAAAAGAGACCGGTGCAGAAAAGAAATGGTCTTTGTCGTATTTTAAGAATACAATGGGTGATATACTGTTAGATATATATGATAATGGGAACAGCAGCGCTTCGGCTTCAGCATATACAAGTACAGATTTAAAAATGAAATTCAAAGATTATCTAAATATAATTGAAAAAAATGAACCTACCGATTTACGAATATTCTTATGTAATCTATTCAAGTATAACCCCGAATTAAGCAAAGATTTTCCTTGCCCCTCAATTTTTAAAGGTCTTTTGGATCACAAAGGCTTTATGTTTTTTGGTGGAAAAAATACAACAGTTAGAATACATTATGATATCGATATGTCCAATGTATTACACACACATTTTGGAGGAAGAAAAAAAGTACTATTGTTTGCACCAGAATATTCCAAGGTGTTGTATCGTTTGCCATTTAACACCTATTCACTTGCTAATTTTGATAATCCGGACTATGAAAAATATCCAGCATTAAAATATGTAAAAGGATATGAATTTATCTTGGAACATGGCGACACCTTGTTTATGCCAAGCGGCTACTGGCATTATATGACATATTTAGAAGGTAGTTTTTCAGTTAGCTATCGTCAAATAGCTCCTGTTTTAAATGCTAAGATGCAAGGGGTGTTGAATTTGGCGTTGTATCTTCCGTTGGATAAATTTTTAAATTGGATGTTTGGAGATAAATGGTTGAAACACAAGAAAAAAATCGCTCATAAAAGAGCGATGGAGGAAATTTCAAAAATAGAAACAAAACATTTTGAACACATGGTTGGTATTTAAAAATAATCAATACAGCCTGACATGGTGAAACACAAGTCAGGCTTTTTTATTAAATAATTTGATGTGTTATCGAGAATGGCCGTGTCAACGATTTTCTTTGCAAAAAAATCTAAACAACACACCATGAAAAAACAACACATAAAAATTTTAGCATTTTCCTTTTTTCTTTTTACAAAAGGATGGGCGCAATCGCCTGGAGACATTATTATTACCGAATTTATGCCCGACCCCGCAAAAGTTGCAGATGCTTCGGGAGAATGGTTTGAAGTATATAATACAACGGATCACGCAATCGATTTAAATGGCTGGCACATCAGCGATTTAAAAACAAAGAAACATACCATAAATGCAACAGACCCATTAATCATAAAACCCGGTGTTTTTATGGTGTTTGCGATTAAGGCCGATAGTTTAATAAATGGAGGAGTAGTGCCTGATTATACATACACCAGTTTTACTTTTGCCAATGCGTCGGGTAAAATAGCGTTGACAGATACTGGAGGCGTTGTTATTGACTCTGTGAACTATACCGGTACCAGTTCCGGTAAAAGCTGGAACCTTGATCCTCAGCATTTTAAATCGACTGATAATGATGTGGCCGACAATTGGTGTACGGCAAGTATGGCTTTTGGAAAGGGAGATATGGGCACTCCCGGAAAAATGAATACATCCTGTATAGCGACTGAAATCGCTGTGATCCCATCAAAATTAACTGTTTCCATTCATGTAATGAATGGTGAATTAAATGCAATATTTTCGGAGGTGGTTGAAAAACAAAAATGGGAAATTATTGATATCACAGGTAGCGTGGTTCAATCCGGGTGGACCTCCGAAACATCGGGAAATTTATCCATACCGTTGAGCAAAAATGAAAGAGGTATGTACTTTCTTAGAATGTACAAGGGGCAGTACGTTTTGAAGTTTATTCTTTAACAAAGCAAGAATAAAAAAATCGCTGGAAGAAATGTATTCCAGCGATTGCTTTATTTTAAATAATAAAGGTGGATGAAAAACCCCGACAAACCCTTGATGCTTCCTTTTTGCGCTATTACAGCAAAAGTGGGAACAATAAAAATTCCCATTAATACATTTTGTAGTTTTCTCTTCCTGTGTTTGAAATTTAGTGTTACACTTGCCCTCTTTTTGCAAGGCAATAATTCGTACGCGAAATACGTATTAAAAAAGACGCCATCGCTACCACTATGCCAGTATATGTACTACCCTAAATCGATAGGCTGTGTTAGGGAGATTAAAGAGGAAAATGTATTTTTGTACTAAACGCAACTCTTATGAAAAAAATAATTTGTGAGTTACCAATATGTATGGCATTGTGTTTATTTATTTCAAACACGGCTTTTGCACAACAACAGAACGGAGTAAAAATACACCAGGAGAAAAATAAAAAAACAACCGCACCTGTAAACGATAAAAACGCTAAACCGATAGCAGCAGTGAAGGAACAGAGTGTATTGCAAACAGAAGCAAAAAAGTTTTGCGATTTTTTTAAAACCTATGAAGAGCCTTCTCAATTTTATACTGTTCCTGCGAATGAAATAAAGGACATAACAGGGAAAGAAGGAACTGTGATTTCTGTGAATCCCGACGACTTAACGACCCTTACCAATCAATCGGTAGATAAAGCAATTGAAGTTGAACTAAAAGAATTGGTGAGTCAGCAACAATTATTAAAAACAAACGCACAGACCATGTGTAATGGGAAACAGTTGGTTTCTGGTGGAGCGTATTATATTAATTTAAAATCAGATGGACAACCCGTGAAGTTGAAACCAGGTAAATCATTATCAGTTAAGTTCCCAAAATTTACGGAAGAACCGATGGGTTTATTTTCGGGTTACAGAGACAGTTTAGGGCAAATGCAATGGAAACAACGTAACCAGACATTCAAAAAGGGCGGACCCACAGACGCATGGAGAGATACCAGGAACGTAAGAATAGAATCTGAAGGCGATGTATTGCAGTTTGACACCATCGCAAAAAGAAAACCGAAACAGGAAACAAAAGCAGAAGTTCAAAAAAAGGAAGCGTATGATAAATTATATACTGCAATGGATATTCAAAACTTGGGCTGGATCAATTGTGATCGTTTTTACAATGTCACTGATAAAACGACGGTTTCTATAAAAATTTCGAATACAACACCTGTTTCATTTGTAAGTATTTATTTGATTTTTGATGCGATCAATAGCATTGTTCAAACACATTATGGAGCAGTACAAAAAGAAGTATCAAACCCTGGTTTCGAGAATATACCGGTTGGTGCCAAAGCAAGGTTGGTAGCATTTTCATTAAAAGGAGACAAAATGATGGCGTATGAAGCCCCGGTAACGGTTAAAAAGGATGATATATTTACTATCTTCTTAAAAGAAGTAAGTGAAGAAGAATTGAGAACGTTACTTGAAAAGAAATAGTTTTTGATCCTTGAGGGATCATCACTAAATAAAATGTTTGCTTGAAACATTCAAAATAAAAAACGGCCCCACTATTTAGCGGGGCCGTTTTATTTAAAATTTATGATCAACCCTATTTATTCACATTGAATTTTTTGGTGATCGTTGTTGAACCTGACTGAAGCTGTAAGAAATACATTCCATTAGCATCAAGGGCATCTAATGCCATACTATGAGCTTGTCCGTTGTTCGTATACGTTTCTTGTGAAATCAATTTTCCAATTACAGAATAAATTGAAACTGTTACAGAAGAATTGCTAGCGCTAGCAGGTGCTTCTACAAATAGCACTTCATTTGCCGGGTTCGGATAAATTTTCACAGAAGCATCTAATAGTGATTCTTTAATTCCATTTGCTTTGAATGGATATTTATCAGATGTTGCATTACAAGTTGCATCTGTTGAAACCACTACTTCATAGAACCCATCTTTTGTTGGTGTATGGGATTGGTTCGTCGCTCCGTTTATAAGAACGCCATCCAAATACCATTGATAGCCCGCAAATCCAGCTGTAGCATACAACACTTTATTGGTTTCGGTAATCGTTGGTTTTGTAAGTGCCGGATCAATTGTTCCGGTAACTGGTACGCGAGGTGTAGGACAACTAGCTCTTACCACTTCCCAATCATAGAAGAAATAGTATGAATTTGGTGCTGTTGCTTTTATATCCGTTTCTGTGATCGAAATCAAGTTTGGAATTGTATAAGGAAAGGATGCCCCGCCTTTTGCACGTTGTAAATCAAGCAATGTTCCCGAAACCTTCATAAAGTACTGTGTACCTTCTACAAGGTTAAAGTTAAGTGTAACTCTGCTTTCGCCTTTTGGAATATTCACAGTGGTAGTTAAAACAGGCTCACCATGAATATCTACGATATCGATTACGCGATTGCCGGCAGATCCAGCATATACTTTAACACTCTTAATTGTAAGTGGAGCCAATACGTCAAAATATAATCCGTGAATATAATTTGCTGTAAACATACCACCTCTTGCAAGTGCGTTCGAGTCGACCGCTCCAACTTTTTGTGGAGTTACGTCAATCGTATTTTCTACATAAAATGTAGTGGTTGAAGGAAGGTTAGGAGAATAAGTTGTTCCTGTATTAATTGCCGAACCACCGGATGGTCCGCTAAACCAGCTAACTGTACCACCGTTGGTTGAGGTAGCGCCAAGATTAACAACACCCGGGCCGCATCTCTTTCCTGGAGTTACGTTCGGTCCCGTAGGCAATTTAATAGTAATTTCAGAGGTATCTTTACTGTTTCCGCCAGCGCTTGTAGCTGTTAAGATAACAGTATATTTTCCACTTGCAGTATATGTATGAGAAGGATTTTGTGTAGTAGCTGATTGCCCATCACCAAAACTCCAGTTCCAGGAAGTAGGAGTGCCCGAAGATAAATCTTTGAATTGAACGGTACCTGCACATCTGTCAGAATCAGTTGAGCTAAAACCAGCTATTGGTGCAACGTTACAAGAAAATGTTCCTGTTACTCCAACGGCATCCCATGCATACGCAGTAGCGACATATTGTTTAGAACAATTTCCAAAAATATCAGACGCTGATTTTAATGAGTATGTTCTTGCATCTGCATAAGTAGAGCTACTTGTTAAATAAACAGTTAATGTTTTGAAAGCAATTTTAGCAGCATCAGCCATACCAATTCCATTAACAGAGTAGTTTACATTGTTGTCATTGGTTCCGCTTTCACCCATTGTTAAAATGTAGAACCATTTGTTTTGAACACCGCTGTTTGTATGCACCCCGCCGTAATCGTTTGTAGAGGATACATCGGCTGTATTTACCCAATAAACACCTTTATAAGTGTCAGGATTAGCATATGATTTTGGATATTGTAAACTTCTCAATGCACCAATATCAGCACCCATATCCCAATCTGCTTTTGTTGGTTTTGCCATCCATTCAACACAGGTTCCGAAAACATCACTGAATGACTCATTCAAAGCACCGGATTCAGCTTGATAAACAAGTTTAGCAGAATTAGATGTTACACCATGTGTCATTTCGTGTGCACCGATATCAATTGCTGTAAGTGGCATTTTGTTAGGGCCATCACCATATCTCATGAAAGAGCCGTTCCAGTTTGCATTAAACCAGTTCGTACCACAATGGATGTAATTTACCAATTTGAAACCGGCATTGTCTATACTGTTTCTTCCATGAACATTTTTAAAATAATCATAGGTCATTTCAGTTGCCCAGTGTGCATCGGTAGCAACTTCATCCAGATTCGCATTGAAGTTGTTCCAATCATTATCAGTATCTGTAAAATCAGTAGAAGGATAAGTTGTTTGTGTTTCAGATGCATTTTGTGCGTTGAACGTATTGATACCATTTCCTCTGCCGGTTTCTCTTAAACGGTAAGATGTAGCACTTACTTTATCAACGGTGATGGTTTGTTCACCACTGTATTTTGTATGAGCTTTTCCGGGAGTATCAACAGTATGAATCAATTCTTCACGTCCAACAATTTCTCCTGTTTGTGCATTCACAAATATATAAGCTCTGCTTTCTGGCATGTCTGCATAAATATTAAATTTATACGCCAGGCAGAACTCTGCATTATCACTTATTTGACGGTTTTTAGGGTAAATAACCAATTCTCCTGTTGGATCGTAATTGAAATTTGGATCGCCGAACGCTTCACGTAAGTTGGCTATTTCTTCTTTATTATCCCATTTGTAGCGTTTTGCTCCAACAAAAGAAAGTGCTTTTGCTAATGCGGCAGATTCGTTAAGAGAAGGTGTAACAGAAATTTCACCAATGGTTAGAAACTCACCATTGATGCAATCCAGTTTACCATTTTTTTGATGTGCAATGTATTCGCCACCTTCAACAGGAATATTTTTATAAAGTTGGTGATAGCGTGTGTGTATAAACCCTTGCTCATCTGTTTCCTGCTTGTAACTAACAAGATTTTCATTTGATTTTAAAGCAAGAATTTCTTTCATAACTTCCAATGGATTGCTGACAGCCATACGGAAATTGGATGTTGAAGACTTGAATTCAACAAATTTTGGACGCAATAAACTTGGAGAATACTCAATGTGCTGCGCATCTTGTATTTTGCTTTCTGCCGCTTTGCCAACAAATGATTGGGCAAAAGAACCAGAAGCACATAACACCGCTGAAGCAATGAATAGTAATTGTGTTTTTTTCATGATAAGGTTAATTGAGTTGAGAACTAATATAAATGTAACTATATACAAGTATACAAATTAATACACCGAATTAACAACACAGATTGTTAAAATATACAAGCAGCCAAAAGGTGTCTATGTACGTATGGTTCAGCACTATCTAGCAGAAAAAAATTAAGATGGAATTGTCAAAATTGATATAAACACAAGCTGAAAAGTCTGATTTTTAAGGATTTGATTTCGCCTGTATAAATGCGTAAATTGTGAAATCCTTACACGTTACAGTAAAAAATAGCAATAAAACTGTATCCTATACTTAGAAGTCGACGTATATATTCTCGAAATTGCAATTATGGCTGAAATTGTATAGAATTCAGCATCTTCCGGAACTTTTATTTGGTGAACAACGCCGTTTTTTTGGTCTGGATAAAGTATTTATTCGTCTAAATTTAACCTTTGTTAACGAGTGCCCGGACTAATTCTAGTACTTTTACAAACATTATTATCTCTAAAACAAGTTATGATAGCAACAGAAAAATTTAATATTACAGTTCAGCAAGCAACAAAATCAAGGATTGGTGAATTGGATCCCAAACAGATTGTATTCGGAAAACTATTCTCGGATCATATGTTTTATGCAGATTTCAAGAATAACAAATGGTCAGATGCGAATATTGTTCCCTACGGGCCAATTATGATGAGTCCTTCAACATCCGTTTTCCATTATGGACAGGCTATTTTTGAAGGAATGAAAGCATACAAAAATGATAAAGGTGAAGTTGCTTTATTCAGACCCTTGGATAATCATAAACGTATGAATATTTCAGCTGAGCGCATGGCTATGCCAAGCATTCCACAGGAATTGTTTATGCAGGCACTTACACAGTTGGTTAAAATGGATAAAAATTGGGTACCGGATGTAGAAGGAGCATCTCTTTACATTCGCCCGTTTATTATAGGCACAGATGAATTTATAGGTGTGAAACCATCTGATAATTATCGTTTTTACATCATTACTTCATCAGCAGGCAAATATTATAATGAACCGGTTCGTGTGTTGGTTGAAACAAACTATATACGTGCAGTTGAAGGTGGGGTAGGTTTTGTAAAAGCTTCAGGTAATTACGGTCGCTCCTTGTTTCCAACAAAGCTGGCACAACAAAGAGGATATCAGCAAATTATTTGGACCGATGCAAGAAACCACCGTTACTTGGAAGAATCAGGTACCATGAATTTAATGGTTGTTATTGACGATGTATTGATTACTCCTCCAATCGGAGATACAATTTTGGCAGGTATAACAAGAGACAGTGTATTAACACTTGCACGCGATTGGAAAATGAAAGTTCAGGAGCGTAAAATAAGTATTGATGAAGTGATTGATGCTCATAAACGTGGTACACTGGAAGAAGCATTCGGAACAGGAACCGCAGCAACAATTGCAGATATTGCAACCATAGGCTTTGAAGGAAAAGATTACGTTTTACCTCCAGTTGAGGGTAGAATATTTTCGAACCGTGTTGCACAACACCTTGAAAACATTCGCAGAGGTAGAGTACCAGATATTCATAATTGGATGTATAAAATTGCATAACTAAAAAACTCCGGGTAAATGCCCGGAGTTTTTTGTTTCTTGAAATAATCTTACTTTTCTTTTTGTCTTGAAACAGGGCAAATGTGCACTGCACATTTGAGCCGGTAAGTGCGTAAAAACAAAAATCCGATAGCTATCGGATTCAAGAAAGCATAATCGGTCCACGCACTTGCAGGCGCTGCTCCGTATGCTTTC
>DAORKB010000153.1:0-8419 GCA_035439365.1 Bacteroidia bacterium | reverse complement strand
ACAGAAGCACGTAAATAAATTAATAAATCGGGTGGAGAAATAAATGATTCCATGAGTTTGAACAATGCAAAATAATTTTCAAAATCACGGGTGGTCATAAGCCCCATTGCATGCAGGTTGGGAGCAAAGATATAGGCATCTTCGTAAATGGTTCTATCCTGAATAACGGTATTTCCACTATTACGAATTTGTTGTACTTGTCCAAACCGGCTATTTAAAAAGTATACCTGAAGGTTAAATGACCAACGTTGCATATCTTCATAAAAATCATTTAGATAGGGATTATCGTCTGCATCCTCAAAATGCGGGTGCCATTTATAATGCTTCGATAAAAGTGTGGTTAAAGTTGTTTTCCCAGAACCAATGTTTCCTGCTATTGCTATATGCATATTTTCTATAACTGTTTTAAAACCGAAAACGAAAATACTAATTCTAAGAGGCTGAACGAAGAAAAAAGACCAAATTGTGAATAAGTTTTTTTTCCTGCTATGCTAGTACTCCGACAGATGCATTCCATAGGGCAAATAAAGCTTTTCGGCAGAGATAAATTTACTCTGTTTTTGGAGCAAACAATTGGATAATACTATCATTTTGCACAACCAATACCCCCATTTCCAGCCTAAAATTCTTAAACTTATTTACCGGAGCCTGGTATTCGAATTCATCTGCCGTTTTGAGGTCATAAGCTTTTATGTCCGTTCCTTTCGTATAAAAAACACGTCCATTAAATGGTTGAAATTGTTTCACATCTTTTACAGGGATTGTTTTGTAATAGGTTCCATATATATCAAAGATCAATATACCGCTTCCCGGATTATTTAAATATACTTTATTATCGTATTCGATTAAAGCGTCCGGTTGCAGGCTCATATTCAGCAGAACAGACAAATTCCCGGTTTTTTGAGTTGGTACCAGGTTTTGATCAAGACGTATCAATTGCAAATTTTGTTGATCATAAATCCACATACTACTGTTGTTGGATGAGCATACCAATTGTGTCTGAATAAATCCAAGTTTATCAAAGCTGATGGGGTCCCCATTTTGGCTTAGTGTGTTATCCAAAAACACAGTAACCAGATAGCTCTTATAAAAGAGCAATATTTTCATCATATTGGAAGCATCGACAAAAGATATGTCACCAAAATTTTTATTGCTGTATTTGTACAATAACTTTCCTTTTTTATCAAATTTCGTAAGCACATTTGCTTTTACAGCATATACATTACTTTGATTATCTGTTGTAAAGAAATCGGCTTGTGTTGCAATATTTTTGATGAGCTGAAAATTGGTTGTATCCTGTGCAAAAAGCGAAGAAGAAAGGGTAATAAAAAAAAGAATCAACAGCACGGTTACTTTTTTCATGATCGGCTTTATTGGATTACAAATATAGGGTAATTTGACGGAATGCTATTATGATAATTAAAAGATGAAACGGGCGATGATATCCGTTCGAGGAGTCGAGACCAGTGTGTTACTTTTAATCGCTCCTCACGCTATCGCACAATTCCGCTCGAACGAACACCAAAACACAGTCTTCTGATAATTAATTGAATCGCAATTATGAAACTCCAACAGTTACACAGCCGGTGGATCCGGGCTAAATTGCTGATCAACGAATAGATCGGTTGGAGCATTTGCTTTCGAGATACCGGCCAGCTGAAGAATTTCTTCTATGTATTTTCTGTCATTTGATAAACGTGGTACCTTGTGTTGTCCACCCAATTTATTTTTCACCTTGAACCATTTGTAAAATGTATCTTTTGCAACTGCATGAATAATTGGTTCTTTCAAAATCATATTTTGATAACGTTTGGCTTCGTAATCCGAATTAATTGATTGAAGAGCCAGATCCAATTCTGTTGTAAATTGTTTCATGGAATCAGGTGACACTTCAAATTCAATGATCCACTCATGCGCGCCGGATGAATTTTGATTCATGTAAACCGGAGCCGCCGAATATTCTTTTATTTGCGAAGCTGTTTTTTCACATGCTATTGCAATTGCTTTATCTGCATTATCCACCATCACCTCTTCTCCAAATGCATTCATAAAATGTTTGGTTCTTCCTGTAATTTTGAAACGATAGGGATTTAAAGAGGAAAATTTTATGGTATCACCTACCATGTAACGCCATAAACCTGCATTGGTAGATATGATCAATGCATAATTGGTATCCAGTTTCACCTCATCCAATGATACAGTTTCCGGGTTTTCCTTATTTAAATTTTCAATTGGCATAAACTCATAGTAAATACCATAATCGAGCATCAGCAACAACTCATCCGAATTACGCTGATCCTGTATACCAAAGAAACCTTCGGAGGCATTGTAAAGTTCAAGATAATTTAAATCTTCTTTATTGAATATTTTTTTAAACTGTTCCTTGTAAGGTGCAAAACTAACCCCTCCATGAAAGTAAACTTCCAGATTGGGCCATACTTCTGAAATGGATCGTTTTCCGGATTCTTCCAACACACGTTTCATGATGAGCAACATCCAGGAAGGAACCCCTGCGAGACTGACAACATTTTCATTCATGGTAGCCTGGGCAATTTTTTCCAGTTTCTCATCCCACTTATCCATCAATGCTATTGATAATTCCGGTGCCCGGAAAAATTCGGCCCATACCGGCAAATTATTAATTACGATGGCCGACAAATCGCCATGTTGCATTTCATACGTTCCCCTATGCTCTGTTACCAAACTACCTGCTAAAGCTAAATTTTTTCCGGTAAACAATTGCGTTTCGGGATTCAATGCACAATGTATCGATATCATATCACGTCCACCGTTGTAATGACAATCATTTAACGACTCTTCGCTAACGGGAATGAATTTACTTTTATCATTGGTTGTACCCGATGATTTTGCAAACCATTTTATATCAGTGTTCCACAATACATTTTGCTCGCCTTTGCGGATCCTGTCAATAAATGGTTTCAGAGATTCATACGTTTGAATAGGAACCTCTCTTTTAAATTGTTCGGTTGTGAGTATATTCTCATAATTATGATTGATGCCCCATTCTGTGTATTTAGCAGAAGCAATCAACTTGCGTAAGCATTCCTGCTGAACATCGTGAGGATATTTAATGAATAGCTCAATCTGATGCATTCTTTTTTTCATCCACCAGCTTGCTATGGAATTGAGTAATTGCATACAGTCCGTTGTTTTATGATTCGTTAAGATTTTTTTCTTTTAATAAAATAAGCTTCTATGTCATCCTTGCTCAAGGCATTAAAACACATCTCCTTTGTCAACATTCCTTTTCGGGCAACATGCACGCCATATTTCATATCATTGTATCCATTTTTTTCATGTGCATCCGGATTGATGGAAATTTTCACTCCCTTTTCCAAACAATAAGGGATCCAGCGCCAATCAATATCCAGTCGATATGGATGTGAATTCAACTCAATAATTACTCCATTTGCAGCACAGGCATCAATTATTTTTTTATGATCAATCGGATACCCTTCACGTGATAATAAAAGTCTGCCCGTGGGATGTCCCAGTATTGTTGTATACGGATTTTCAATCGCTTTTAATATTCGTGCCGTTGCTTTTTCTTCTGCCATTTTTAAGTTGGAATGAACGGAAGCTACAATGAAATCAAGGGTTTTTAAAACATCTTCAGAATAATCCAGGGCACCATCATTTAAGATATCACTTTCGATTCCTTTAAATATTTTAAACGGGTGAAGTTGTGCATTCAATTTTTCAATTTCCTGATGTTGTTCCAGTATACGATCCGGTTTTAATCCATTTGCATAAAATGCCGACTGAGAATGATCGCATATACCAAGGTATTCGTATCCTAATTTTTTGCAATGCTCTGCCATTTCTTTGAGTGAATGAATGCCATCACTATAGGTACTGTGATTATGAAGTATTCCTTTTAAATCTGTAAATTCGATCAAACGGGGAAGTTTATTCGCACGTGCAAGTTCAATTTCTTTCAGACCTTCTCTAAGCTCGGGTTCAATAAATTGTAATTTATAAAATTCATAAATCTCTTTTTCAGAAGCTGGATGTTGAATTGTTAATTCATCCAACTGGTACAGATGTTCGCTTTCGGCTGTTGTTCTAAAAAGTACCGAATAAAACTCTTCGGGTTTACAGGTTATAATATTTAGTTGAACATGATAATTATTCTCCAATTCATTTACATTCACTTCCTCATCGGTTGCAATTACAATTTCAATCTTATCAATGATCTCTGCTTTTCTTCTCATTGCACCGGTAAGTGACACCAGTTCGGTTTTATATTTTTTCTTCAATATCTCTACTACTCCATTCGCATAATCTTCCAGACTTGCATAATGAAATTTACCTCTGTTGGATTGATGAAATTCAATTTGTTTTTTTACCTGATCCTGCGTTTTTGCGCCGAAACCTTTTAATGAAGTCAGGCGATTTTCATTGCATGCATAAAGTAATTCCCCAACACTTTCAACCTGTAGTTCGCGCCAAAGTTGTCCGACCTTTTTGGGGCCAATGCCTTTTATCCCCAACATATCAACAATACCAACAGGTGTTTTCTGAAGCATTTCTGTCAACTCTTTTAAGTTACCTGTTGTTTGTAACTCATTTATTTTCGAAGCAATGCTTTTTCCAATCCCATCAATTTTTTCGAGTTCCTGTAATGACAAGCCCTCCAATGTAATATCTGTTTTATCAAGTTTAAATGCAGCATTTGCAATGGATTTTATTTTGAATGGATTCTCTTCATGCAACTCCATGAGTTGGGCAGTAAGTTTTAACTGTTGTGCTATTTCTTCGGTCGTCATAAATCAATTGAATATACTGAACACTATTTTTTGCTGTGTTGTAAAAATAAGGTAATATTTCACTGTGGTAAATTGCTACAAATGCTTGTAATTTGCAATTCAATTTCCATATTTATTTCTTAACTTTAAAATTCTATTATTATTTATACCTGCTTAACACTAATTCTACACAACAGCATGAAATTATTTTTTAGATTGATCTGTATTGTCATTACTTTTTTTTTATCTTCAACAGCAATCGCCCAGTTTGGAAAAACCCCTCCCTTTCAGCTGCAAATTCAAGCGGTTAACGGCACCAATCTTCCCGGTTTCCATTCTTTTTCATTTGCACAAGCCGGTGATAAATGGTTGTTTATTGGCGGAAGAACCAACGGTTTACATGGCTTAAACAGCAATGATGGTTTTCCACCTGAGCATCGAAACAATGAGGTAATTGTAATTGATACAAACAGTTGGAACTTTTATGCAGCCTCACTCGATCAACTACCGGCAACCATTGCGGACCCTATGCGCTCCACAAATATGCAATACATTCAGCAAGGTGACTATTTATACATGACAGGTGGTTATGGTTATGATAGTATTCAGGAAGGAGATGTTACATTCCCTACCATTACAGCTATCCATATTCAAAAGATGATTGATGCCGTGATTCATTCAAAACCTATTTTACCTGCTATTCGTCAACAGGTGGATACAAATCTAAGAATTTGCGGAGGAGAATTAACCAAACTTGGAAACGATTATTACCTGATGTTTGGTCATAATTTTAATGGACGGTATGATAGCAAACCCTCTGTATTATTTTCCCAGGTTTACAGCAATTGTATTAAAAAATTCAACTTAACTGATAATGGAAATGTGCTCAGTTTAACTAATTTCAGCATGCTGGAAGACACGATTCATTTTCACAGACGAGATTTAACGGTAGCACCTGTTGTTAAACCCGATGGCAGTTTTGCGGTTGGTGCATATGGAGGTGTATTCAAAAAAAATGCAAATATGCCCTATTTGGAGCCCATTGTACTCTCTGCACAAGGAACCACTGACGTGAAATCATATCAGCAGGTAATGAGTCAATATACCTGTGCCACCATACCGGTTTTTGATGCAACTACAAAAAATATGTACACCACTTTTTTGGGCGGTATTAGTGTGCATTTAAATTAAACAAGCTGAACAGACTAAATAACGTAATTAATTTTTTCATGAGGATTCATTTAATTGTTTTAAACAAACTTACGATAATTATGGAATATGTAATACCAATAAGTAACAAGCAGATTATGAATTAACTAAACACCAAACATAACATTTCAGGTTGATATATTACTTATTAAATATTACCTATTGCATTTTATGTTTCATATCTTTGGGCCCATGAATACGGCATACATACTTTTGGGTAGTAATGAGGGAGACAGGTTACAGCACCTTACAAATGCTTTGAATTTTATACAGCAAGAAGCAGGAAGCATTGTAAAAACATCAGCTGTTTATACAACATTGGCCTGGGGGTATACCGAGCAACCTGATTTTTTAAACCAGGTGATATGCATTGACACATCCTTATCAGCACAGCAATTGCTGCAAACACTACTGAGCGTTGAAAAAAAATTGGGACGCATCAGAAGCAGTACTAAATGGATGCAGCGAATTATCGATCTGGATGTTTTATTTTATAACGACACGATTATTGATTCACCGGAATTAAAAGTACCACATCCACATTTACAGGATCGCAAATTTGTGCTGATCCCTTTGCAGGAAATTGCTCCCACATATGTACATCCACTATTCAAAAAAAATATTACTACTTTAACAGCCGAATGTAAGGACCTTTTGGAGGTCAGAAAATTACACCTGGAACATTCTAAGTTATAATTATAATTATTTTATTGATTAAGCTATGAATTATAAGTTTATAGCAATTGAAGGAGCCATTGGTGCAGGCAAAACAACGCTTGCTAAAATGATTGCTAATGAATTGCAAACAACATTGGTATTAGAGGAGTTTATGGACAACCCGCATTTGCAGGATTTTTATGCCGATCCGGAAAAACATGCATTCACGCTGGAACTATCTTTATTGCTGGAAAGACATCATCAGTTAATTGAACAGGTTTCGCTTCAGCAATTGCATGCGTCTTCATGTGTTTCGGATTATTATTACATGAAATCGTTGCTCTTCTCACACATCAACTTGCCGGAACCTCAATACCTGCTGTTTAAAAAAATTTTCGAACTTATAACTGTTAATTTACCGATGCCTGATTTAATTGTCTATTTAAACCGGCCTGTAGCAGTATTACGATCAGCCATTGTAAAAAGAGGAAGAGCATTTGAACAGCAGATCACAGCAGCGTACCTGGCATCTATTCAACAAACCTATACCACGTATTTCAAATCCATAAAGGACAAGCGGATACTTATTTTAAACATTGGTGAACTGGATTTTGAAAAGAATAAAGATGATTATAAAAAAATAAGTTCACTCATTAATAAACCATACCCTTTGGGTATTACAGAACTAAATTTATAGGGGTGTAAGATTAAAAATGTAGAATTAAAGTGATTATTCTCTAAAAAATGTCGATAATTTGAAAATTATATTATTTTTGCAGCACATAAAATTTTATTTACTCTAATTATTATACAGGAACTAAAAAAAATAAAATGAAAAAACAATCTATACAAATTCTAGGAGTTACGCTTGTGGCTGTTGGATTAACGGCTTGCAGCGGACTAGGTAAATTGGTAAAAAATGCCGATAAAATTACCTATAAGGTGACACCTGATCCTATGGAAATGCATGGTGATAGCGTTGGGATAAGCATTACAGGTACTTACCCACCGAAAATATTCCCCAAAAAAGCAACTGTAACTGTTATACCTGTAATTAAATACAATGGTGGAGAAAAAGAATTGAAACCGGTTGTATTAATTGGTGAAAAAGTAGAAGGTACCGGTCAGAAAATTGCGAATGCAAAAGGAGGAAGCTTCTCTTATACATCTGATAAAGTTGCATATGTTCCTGAAATGCGTGTTGCTACATTAGAGATTAAATCAGATGGAAAAGTAAAGAAAAAACAAAAAAATCTTCCAAATAAAAAAGTAGCTGACGGAACCGTTGTTACTCCCCTATTGGTTAAAAATGATGAGAAACCAATTTTAGGAAAAGATAATTTCCAAAAAACAATTCCTCTAACTAAGACAGGTCAAATTTTCTATGTGATCAATCAATCTCAGGTTCGTTCTTCTGAATTGAACAGTGAGGAAGTGAAATCATTCAAACAATTTGTTGCGGATGGTGTTGGAAAACAATTCGAATTTAAAGGTGTGAATGTTTCTGCTTATGCTTCTCCGGATGGTGAATTAACAATCAACGAAAACCTTGCAGAAAACCGCGCTAAATCAGCTACTGCTGCATTGGAAGGGATGTTTAAAGATAAAAAAGCGAAAGTTGAAGCTGCTGCAAACCCTGGATTCTTTAACAAGGTAACAACTGCTGAGGACTGGGAAGGTTTCAAAAAAGCAATGGAAGCATCTTCAATTGCTGATAAAGATTTGATCTTACGCGTTCTTACCATGTATCCTGATGGAGAAACACGTGAAAAAGAAATCAAAAA
>DAORKB010000152.1:0-8473 GCA_035439365.1 Bacteroidia bacterium | reverse complement strand
CCTAATCGGTAAAAACAAGAAGGTACTTTCTGCGAGAAAAATGCAAAATCCTCCGCTGTCATTCGCAACGGAAGCTCCTCTACATTATCTTTTCCAAGATAAGCCTCAGCAGCTGCACGTGCACGCGTAGTTGTTGTTTCATCATTTACTAAAAACGGGTATCCGTTTTCAATTACATAATTGCAACTTCCTCCCATTTCTTTAGCAACTTTTTCTGCCAAGGCTTTCATTTTTATTTTGGCTTCACGTCTCCAGTCTTCATTGAGTGTGCGGAACGTTCCTTCAATGTTCACCTCATCGGGTATTACGTTGGTGGCACCGTTTCCTGTAATTTTACCAAATGCCAATACTGTTGGAGCAGGTTGCTCTTGTTGCATAAATTCTTTGTTAAGCTCCAGTAAAATTTTTGATGCGATTAACAGCGGGCTATTGTAATCCTTTGGCATGGCAGCATGCCCGCCTTTCCCTTTTACACAAATATAAATTTCATCGGTGCTGGCCATGTACATACCATTTCGAAAACCTACTTTACCGGCCTCCATGGTTGGAAACACGTGTTGGCCAAACATGGTTTGCGTTGTGGGATTTTCAAGCACACCTTCCTGAATCATCAGGGATGCACCACCGGGTAGTTTTTCTTCACCGGGTTGAAAAAATAATTTGATGGTCCCTTCAAATTCATTTTTCAATTCATTTAAAATTTTTGCAGCACCAAGTAGCGAAGCGCTATGAACATCATGTCCACAGGCGTGCATCACACCAATATTTTTTGATTTGTATTCACAGGTATTTGCTTCCGTAATAGGCAGTGCGTCCATATCTGCACGTAAGGCAATTACTTTTTTGGACGGATTTTTTCCTTCAATTATTCCAACAATACCGGTTTTAACGATACCGGTTGTAAAAGGGATCTGATATTTTTTTAGTTTGGAAGCAATGTATTCGGATGTTTTATATTCTTCAAACGATAGCTCCGGATAGGTGTGTAAATGTCTTCTTATTTCTATAATTTCCGTTAAGCTATTTGTTGCAGCTTGTTGTATTTTCGATTTAAGATCTGAGGGCATAACTATTTGAATATTATCATTTTTAACGCGACGATCAACAGGATGGTACCAAATATTTTTTTTACGCTTTCTTCACCCACTGAGATACTCATTTTAGAACCGATGAAACCTCCCACCAAAAATGTGAGTGCTATAATAATAGTAGCCTGAATATCTACAAGACCCTGCTTGTGATAGTTATATACAGCTAAGACGCCAACGGGCAATAACAATACAGCAAGTGAAGTTCCCTGAGCCTGAAGTTGACTCATAGATAAAAAATAAACGAGAGCTGGTACTATGATAATTCCACCGCCAACGCCAACAAAGCCACTTAGCATACCTGCTGCAAGCCCTATACAGAGCAAAATCATAATTGTTGTCATGGAAGATTGTTTTTTCAAGAAATAAATGTGTTGTGGATATTTTTAAAAATCGAGACTGAGGGATAAATGCCAAAGTGGTTTTAAAACAATACCATCTAATAGTCCCCAAGCTCTGTCCAATCGCACAAAATATCCAAATATGCGACTTCTTACACCTAATCCGTATCCCATTACAATTGGATTGTGCTGGGTATTTAATGTAACAATATAAGGTGTTTGATTATTTCCGATTATTTTGTAGTTTAATGAATTATCACTTGCATAAGGTGAAGAACCCGTCCATGCTGTACCTGCATCATAAAAACCAACGAGTTGAAAATTTTGAATAAAATCAGATCGAATCGGGCGCTTGTATAAATATTTAAAAACCGGGAAACGCAATTCACTATTAAAAACCACAAAGCTGTTTCCATTCCTAACATTTTGATAGAACCCTCTCATATTGGTAGCAAGCGTTTGATAAGCATAGTTTTGGTCCGTAGCAATATTTGTTGTGTTATCAAAACGAGGTGTGAACCAATTGTCGACACCACCCATGTAGTAAATCAATTTCTTATTTCCGAATGAACTACTTCCTGCTAATCGATTTGCCCAAATAAAATCGCGGTGTATTTTCTTGTAAGCACGTGCATCAAATCCAACTACAAAAAAATCTGTTTCCTTTTTGTCAACCTGACGATAGTATTCACCAAATAGTTTCGCACGAACTCCATTGTATAAATTCAATCCACGGATGATCGTATTATCATAAACATATTCCAATTTTAAATTCCCCCAATTTTCGTAGGTATCTGGTCTGCGCAAGTTGTTATCATCAGTAGAAAGATAAATGGTACGGTCGTTTCTATACCCTACCGTTCCGCGTAAACCCAACACTTCACTGATTGGAAATTTCCATACATACTTAGCTTCATAGGTATGAATTTTTGTAAGTGAGGCAGCGTCATTTGAAACATTTACCAATGCCTGACGATGTAATATTAATTGTCTGTCTATATTATTTATGCGGTTTTCATAGCTCAGGAAAAATTCGTTGCTGCTAAGATCTCCGGAAAAACGCATTGCTCCAATGATCCGGTAGTCCTCAAACAAATCACTCAAACCAATCTTAAACAATGCATTCATTCCTGCATTTAAATAAATAGGGCTTCCACCTCCGCTAAATTTCTGATAGCCGGTATTGATAAAATTATTATCCAATTGTGTTACAACATAATCAACTGAATAATTGATATTATAGTTTCTTTGTCTACCCAATTGAAATTCCTGATTGGGTGGAGTCGTTGCAGTATCCTTAGATGCTACAGGTGTACTTGTTTGCGTTTTTTCTTTATTTTTTAATTCATCTTTAAATGTATAATCATCGATATCTACATCTGTTGAATCCTTGCTTACACTATCCGGAGGACTACTGATATTAATAACCACTTTCACATTTTCTGCTTCGGGTGTTTGTGTAATGGTTTTATTTTTCTGATCAACTTCCGATTGTACTTTATTATCTATCCTGTTCTTATAGTCGCGGTAGGATGTATTTTTCAATTCAATGTTTCCGATTGATTCCGGTTTCTGAATCGGTGACACAAACATTCTGTATTTTCCTTTATCAAAAATAATCTCGGTGTATTTGTTGGCTTTAACATTTACATCCTGCTCAAGAATATTTTTCCTATAGTTTGTTATTGGATTTGAAGTGACAGCGGTACGGTAATGAGTAGTCGTATCAACAAATGCAATAACACTATCAAAACGGGCAACGTATCTGTTTCGAATACCGTTTACATCACTCAAATAAGAAATATGTGTTGCATCATAATCGGCAGGATAAGATTCATCCAGATGTGGTGTGGATGTAACTCGGATCAAGGCCGGAGATTTGTTCACATTATCAAATGCAAACAGATCCTTCAATTTTTGAGCATCCTGGTCTTTCCTTTTCGGATTGAAAAATAAAGAGTCACCTGGTCGGTTGGATGAGAATACAATATGCTTATCCTCATGAACAAAACGTGGTGTCAGGTCATCGTAAATATCTTTTGTAATTTGCTCATAGGCATTGGATGCCATTGTGAAAATAAATAAATCGGTTTGTCCTTTTTGAACGGCCGACATCACAATATACTTACCGGTGGAATTATATGAGTAATCCAATATTTTTTCAAATCCAATAATATTCCGTTTCGTTTTTGATTTCGATTGCAATTCGTATGTATTCATTACCAGATATCCTTTGCGTTCAATCAGGTAAGAAAATAAATTTCCACTCGGGTGCCAAGCCAAAATCGGATACGAACGATCGGAAATACGATCAATTTTATGATCTGCTTTAAAAATACGTTTTGTTTTATTTTTCAATCCATCGTACAAAAACAGCTTAATTTGGCCCATTTCATTGGTTGTATACAATATATAATTTCCATCGGGGCTCACTTTTAATTGTGCATATACACGTGTTGCTTTGGGTTTTATCAATACCAGCCTTTCCTTCGGTAATGTTTTAGTAGTATCCTTATCATCATATTTGCGTTCGAAGGATTCGAAACATTCTTTCCATAAATTTTTCATGGAAATACCCATTACAAACAGTGTTGCATTATCAATATTGCGGCTTACTTTAGCCATGTATAGAATATTGGAGATAACGGTTTCACCATAATTATCAGCAATGTATTTCCACAGCCCATGCCCTGCTATAACAGCGTCCTGACCTTCCAGGTGATTGATATTTTTATACTTGCCGGATTGAACACCATCCTTCATGCGGTCATCAATATCAGAGTTCCAATCGTATATGGTGTAATCGATCAAACCTTTTGTGAACCATGGCGGTAAATTAAGAAGGGTGCTGTTTTTAAGCATTTCTCTTGCGGAACCGCCGTACATCAATTGATTGATCAATACCTCAGCTACACCAGCCCGAATCTGCGCCTCGAGCTTTGCATGATCTCCTTCGTAGTATAGAATTACTTTAGATCCTACAATGCGTGTAACCCCACCTGTATTGTATTGATCTTCCGATGCCAAACCAATATTACTTTGTTTGAAATCCGATTGTTTGTTGTAGCAGATAAACTGAATGCGTCCATCGAAGGAATAATCAAGTAGTTTTTCAATAGACTCTATTTGTTGCTTGGCTGCTTTTGAGACATAGTTAGCGAGCTCGCGACCTTCCTCATAAAAATAAACATCATAATCAGGATAGGTATAATAGGTCCAGAAAAAAGGTTCATACTTTATTCTGTTTTTACCAAAATCTGTTTGGGAGCCGGTATAAAATTGTGCATTACCAAAAAAAGGCAACAGGAAAAGTACCAGGCCCAGGAAGAGCTTTACAATTTTTTTATATGCGACAACAAATGGAATACTCACAAAAAAAAGTTTAGAGGACTAAAGTACTAAAATTACCAAGGACTCACAAGCCTATTTTTTGTTAAATTGCAGTCTATTTTTAACCTATTTTGCTATGATTTCTATACATTTTTTCACTTTTAGTCCAATTGCTGAAAATACCTATATTTTATTTGACGAAACCAAAGAGTGCGTAATTATTGATCCGGGCTGCTATGACGACCGGGAACGCTCAGAATTAGTGGATTTTATTACAAAAAATGGGTTAAAACCAGTAAAATTGCTAAATACACACTGTCATTTGGATCATGTTTTTGGTAATGGTTTCGTGGCCAAAAAATATGGCCTCCAGATACATGCCCACCAGAATGAAATACCCGTATTAGAGGCTTTTGAACGAAGTGCCGCCATGTACGGCTTAAATGCAGATCCATCGCCGGCTATTGACATTTTTATTGGAGAAGGAGATATTATCAAATTTGGAAATTCCACCTTGAATATCCTCTTTACACCTGGTCATTCTCCTGGAAGTGTTACTTTTTACAATGCAGATCAAAAATTTATGATTTCAGGTGATGTGCTCTTTTATGGAAGTGTTGGCAGGAGTGATTTACCGGGTGGAAATCACAACGTTTTAATTGACAGCATCCGAAAAAAGCTATTGCCGCTTGGAGATGAGTTTAAAGTATACAGTGGGCACGGTCCGGCAACGAATATTGGGTTTGAGAGGGTAAACAATCCGTTTTTAAACTAGTTTTCTTGTTAATTTCCGTTAAAGAAAAAGCGTAATTGTCATAATTGGCTTATCCTTGCTGAATAAAAATCAGTTGCCGGATCATAAGAATGAAAGCGCTAAGAACAACTCGTCTTTTACTTACTTTTTTCAGAAATTATTTTTTCCTTTCTTTTCTGGTCACACTTTCCTGTTCGGCTATCTTATGGATCAATGGGCTGTCCTCATTCGTTTTTATATTCTGGTTCAAACTGATTACTCTTGGACTTATTTTCTACGTCATTTCTATTAACAAGCAAAAAGAGAAAGAGTTGTTTTACTATAGAAATTTAGGTTTATCCAAAACAAAGTTGTGGGCATTTACACTCACACTTGACTTTTCATTATACATATTGCTATTGATTTTCACTTATCAATTGAAAACATGATTCATCGGTTAGAAGCAGATGGTATTCAATTGGAATTTGATTTGAAACCAATTCTTACAAGCATTCATCTTATTTGTGAAACCAATACAATTACAGGTTTATTGGGAAGAAATGGTGAAGGAAAAACCTGTTTGATGAATATTATTTATGGCAGTCTGGAGACACCGGGTAAATCCATTCGATTTGATAATACCAGTGTTTATGAAGCTTTCAAGAGATCGGATTTGCTTACGTATTTACCACAATTTAATTTTATTCCTCAGCATCTGCGTTTAAAAAGAATTTTTTCTGATTTTGATTTATCGTTTACAGATTTTAAAAATCATTTTCCCGACTTTAAGCAGGAAAGCACTGCTGCTTTGAAATATTTATCAGGTGGTGAACGGCGCTTAATTGAAGTATATGTTCTTTTGAAATCTCCATCGCAATTTACCATGCTGGATGAGCCTTTCTCTCACATCATGCCGGTGCATATTGAAAAAATAAAAGAGTTGCTGGTACTAGAGAAAAAAAATAAAGGTTTTATTATTACTGATCATTTATATCGTCAAATTGTAGATGTATGTGACCGTTTGTACATACTTACAAATGGTGTTTTGCGCTTAACGAAATCCGTTGAAGACATCGAAAAATTTGGCTATGCAAGGCTCTCCTGAATCATTTTATTGCAATGCAAACCGTTTTACTTTTTTTCCTTCTATTTCAATTTCTTCTGTAAACATTTTCAGTGGACGCACCCATAAATTTTCTCCTTCGGGTTGGTACAGAGCCTTGTAAACAACAAGTTCTTCGAGGGTTTCGCTGTGACGGGCTGTTCCTATTACTTCATAGAATTCGCCTTTGTAGTGTTTGTATTTACCGGGCTTAAGTACAGTTTTATAATTCATTTATTTCTTCCTCTTTAAATTCAATTATTTCTCCTCCGTAAAATTCCATGGTTTCATTTAATTTCATGCAGGCGTAATTTGATCCATGATGAGAATCGTACTCTTCTATAATTTTATAATAGGTATTGCATTGTTTACATTTGAATATATCAATTTTTATATAAAATCCTCCGGTATCATGAAATTTAACTTTACGAATCAATTCCAAATTAATGGGAAGACAAGAGAGACCATAGTAGTTATCTATTTTTTTTAAACTCCCGCATTTTACTTCTAAACCAGCTGCTGCTGCTTCCTGGATGAAAAAAAAAGTGAGGGGAAAATATTTTTCTCTTTTTAAATTGGCCCGGATGTTTTCCTCCATGTATTTTTTGTCGGAAATCTTCCCGATTTTTAACCAGATTGCGCTTTTCCCATTTGTACCATATTTCCAAAAGCCTTTACAGGTGGGACATTTGTATATCGTCTCTTGAATTCCTCTGTTTGTTTCAGCTGAACTTAATTTTTCGAGAAGACTTACATCACAGCTACAATCCTTTCGTGATGAATCCTGTGAACAGTAATGAAATGGTACACCTCGCAGATCCAATCGTCGTAAATCAAAGTCCCAAAAATCTTTAACCAGTCGTTGAATTTCTTGTTCAAGATTTTCACCACTATAAGCATAAGTGGTTCCATTTTGCAATTCAAATTTTCCGGGAAGGAAAATCTCTTTACTCTCTGGTTCCATTATTAAAACACCCAGATTATAATCCAGATGATTGGTAGCAAATGTCAGTACATAATTTTGAGTTGGTGATTTATAGATTTTAATTTTTGATACCTCATTCTCTCCGAAACATTCTATGACTTCAACTGAATACTCATAGTTTTCTAAAAACGTTGCCCCTACCTGTTTAAATTTTGCAATGTAATTTTCGTGGATTTCTTTCATGTAAGGGAATATTCAGGTATTAAAAAACGTAACCGCTTATGTTCGGTGTGCGTCTTGCGTTCGGCGTAGCGTCCCGCTACGTCGCGTTTGACAGGCCTCTGGCCTATATATATTTATTTCGGCGAGACGCCGGTTTAATCCGACGTAGCGGGACGCTACGCCGAACGTTTCCGAACGTTTCTAACTATACTTAAAATTACTTTATTATGTCAAAGCCGGTGTAAGGCACCAACACTTTCGGAATTTTAATTCCTTCTGCTGTCTGATTGTTTTCCAATAAAGAAGCAACAATGCGTGGAAGTGCCAATGCACTACCATTCAACGTATGCGCCAATTGGGTTTTTCCATCGCTTCCTTTAAATCTTAATTTCAAACGATTGCTTTGAAATGTTTCGAAATTAGAAACAGAACTTACTTCCAACCATTTTTCCTGAGCTGCAGAATAGGTTTCAAAATCGTATGTCAGTGCGGATGCAAAACTCATATCACCTCCGCATAATTTTAGTGTACGGTAAGGTAGCTCCAGTTCTTTTAAAAGACCTGCAACGTAAGTGCGCATTTCTTCCAGGGTATCGTATGATTTATCAGGATGTGCGATTTGCACGATTTCCACTTTATCAAATTGATGCAAACGGTTTAATCCACGTACATCTTTCCCGTAACTACCTGCTTCTCTTCTGAAACAAGGTGTATAGCCGCAGCATTTAATTG
>DAORKB010000151.1:0-8544 GCA_035439365.1 Bacteroidia bacterium | reverse complement strand
GCAGATAAGAATAAAACAGAATTCTCCATTAAACAAGCATTTCAGTTAGTACGATAAAGAATAGTTATGAAAAATTAAACTTGAGAATCAAAGTAAAATTTGATACTCATGTTTAATTTTATAACAAATTGTTGATTTCTTTGATCCTTTTTCCCGGTTTTGTTCGTAACCTTCTTTTTATAGCAACGTTAGAAAGAGCGTATCGAATAATCATAGATGGTTTCTTCTCCCATTCGCTCTCTAAAAGTGAAGATCTCTGATGATTTTTTTTAAGTTTAACTGATACACTTCGAAATAATGGTTTGTGCTATGATCTGCCGGCTGGTACAGGCAGCAGAACAATGTGCTATACCTATACGTATCCATCTTCTGGTACGGTAATTATGAAATATGCAGTTCGTTTAAATTGTTCAGGCAATGCGAACTGTACAGCAGGTATGAGTGGTAATTATAACTCTTGTTCGTCCTCCAGTTCCTGTAACGGTGGTTCCACCTACGTAAAAACATATGATATTAATTGCAATTTGGTTTACGGTTCTGGTGTTTCCATTGGGACCAGTTGCGGAACAGGGAGCTATGTTCCGGGTAAATAATATGTGGTATGTTTCCAGGTTCCTTTAAATCCATCCTGTCCGATTACGATTTGTCCGATTATGGAATGTTCTTCCAACCAATGTGCTTGTCCGGCTACCTTAACTTCAAACGCTGGTAGCGATCAAAGTTTTTGTGAAACATCTTCTACATCCCTTACTGGTAATGTGGTACCTCAAGGTAAAGGTACGTGGACACAGGTAAGCGGCCCCAATACGGCTACAATTGCTACACCTACAACCTCCAATACAAATGTAACCGGATTAGTTGCCGGAGCTTATACGTTCAGATGGACGATCGTGTGTGGTAATAAATGTAAATCGGATGATGTTATCGTAACCGTAAAACCAAAACCGGTTGCAAGTGCTAGTTTTTCAACACCGGTGTGTTCTGGTTCTCCACTTTCAATTGCGTTAACAAGTACTGTTGGATCTACTACTTACAACTGGACTTCCACATCATCAGGGGTTACAGGGGCTTCTGCTTCTGGTTCAGGAACTCCAATCAATCAAACATTAACCTATACTGCTTGTGAATCCTTTACCAAAGATTATTTTCCTAGGCGATAACTTGACATTTTGTGATGGTACAACGACCAGCATCCCTTTAAAAAGTAATGTAAACGGAACAACCTTTTCATGGACCGCTGTACAAACAGATGTGGCCGGTGCATTTGCTGACTCGAATAAGGTGGCAATTGAACAATTGTTGAAATTAACTTCCAATAAATCGGGAACAGTGGTGTATACTGTTACGGCACATTCTCCCGCTTTATGTGCAAGTGGTTCAAACAGAGATTTCCTTGTGAAAGTAACTCCATTGGATGATGCATCATTTAGCTATTCATCTGCAAAATACTGTCAGGAAGAAATGGATCCTGCTGCAATCATTACCGGTGCACTTGGTGTATTCGATGCTACACCGGCAGGTTTGCTGTTTTCAGATCAAACAAATGGCATCATTGATTTGAGCGCAAGTGTGCCAGGAACCTATAAAGTTAGCTACAATACAGGCGGCTTCTGTCCGCAACAACATCTGGAAGATATTACCATTAATGCTACACCAACAGCAAATACTTCTTCCATAAGTGCGAATGGTTCGCATTGCGGAACCAAAACAGGTTCTGTTACAGGAATTACGAATGTAACAGGTGCCAATCCATTACTGTATGAATGGAAAGATGCAAATGGAAACATCGTTGGAACAAATTTAATACTGGATTCCGTTCCTCCCGGATCCTATGTATTAAAAATTATAGATGGTAATGGATGCTCAACCGTTATTGGTAATGGAAATTCAATCACCATCAAAAATGAGAAAACGGTATTTGCTGATTTTGTAAGTGATATCACTTTAGGGGATACACCGTTAATTGTTCAATTCACAAATAAAAGTACAGGAACTGTGGTAAACTACAACTGGAACTTTGACAATGGTACTAGCTCCACGCAAAAAAATCCGCTTATTACTTTAAATGATGTAAAAGTTCATAAGGTTTGTTTAATGATTGATGACGGTAAAAATGAATGCAGGGATACGGTTTGTCGTTCTATAGAGGTTTTTGATGCCTTGGATCTGCGTATCCTTCCAAATATATTTACACCAAATGGTGATGGCGTAAACGATGTATTTAAGATAACAGCAACGGGTATTGCATCCGTACATGCAGAGGTGTATAACCGTTGGGGACAAAAGGAATATGAATGGAATACGATTGAGGGTGGATGGGATGGCCGCTCAGCAACAGGCCTGCAAGCACCTGACGGAACATACTATGTCATTTTGTTTATTACAAGTGCAGATAAAAACAAAACGGTGCTTGAACCAATTAAACAGTCGTTTACATTGTTGAGGTAACAATAGATAAATTTGAAAGAAAGCCGGGAACAATAATGTTTCCGGCTTTCTTTATTAATTATAATTTGAAAGTATTCTGTATTCCTTTAATTGTTGTAACGAAGCTGAAAAATTAATCAGTTTAGAGTAAAGTTTAATATGGCCGTGAAGGATGTTATTTTCGCAATAAAGAATTAGATAATAAACGGTTTCAAAAAATCTTGACATTACAAATTGTGATATCAAGTTAAAATAATAAACAAAATGGTAAGAAATACAGCAGAAATAGTAATTCCAGATGAAATTATAATGAACAAGATATATTTTATAAGAGGTCACAAGGTATTGCTGGATCGTGATCTAGCGGAGTTATATATGGTTGAAACAAGAAGGCTTAATGAGCAAGTTAAACGTAATATAAAGCGTTTTCCAGAAGATTTTATGTTTCAGTTAACAGATCAAGAATTTGAAAACTTGATGTCGCAAATTGCGACATCAAGTTGGGGAGGGGTAAGGAAAGCCCCATATGTTTTTACAGAACATGGTGTTCTAATGCTATCAAGTGTTTTAACAAGCGATAGAGCAATTCAGCTTAATATATTAATCATGCGTGTTTTTACACGCATACGGCAAATGTTAACAGATAATACTGAATTACGTTTAGCTATTGAAAAATTGGAAAGAAAATCTGAAAACCATACTCAAAACATCGGTTGTTCTATTCAACAATTAGAAAGCCACTTCGTTCATGAATACCCTAACTCAAAAACCAGAAAGAATAATTATGAAAAATATTTGAAGTATATATATGATTTAAAGGAATTATTAGGTGAAAGAAGAATAAAACAATGGATTAATGGTTCATTTGTAACACAAGCATTAAATCCCAACGATATTGATTTGGTTACATTTGTTAATTTTGAAAAAAGAATGCGCTATGGAGAGAATTGAAAAGGTTTGAGGCAAGTGGTGCAAACGAAATTTATGGTGTGGATGCTTATTTACTAACTGTTTTTCCTGAAGATCATCCGAAATATTTTTTATTTCAAAGTGATAAAGCGTATTGGATGAATCAATTTGGTATGACAAGAAGAGATAAAAATGGAAAGAAAACCCCGAAAGGATTTATAGAAATAATTTATTAATTTTGGAGTATGGATGAAGCAAAAAAATATAAGCTAATCGATTTGATAGAAGATATTAAAGAAGTGGATGCGATGATAAAGTTGCATACAAATGACACTTCCGCTTTGATGCTTGATCAATACAAATATAAAAAGGACAAGCTTGTTGGTTACTTAATAGATGAGTTGGTAGATCCTGAATTTAGATCTGTAAAAAGCATGTTTCTTATAAAAACACTCATAGAAAAATTTTATCCTGATTTAAAAAAGGATGCACAAGCTGATATTAATCATAGTGATTTAAATGAGTTGGAGGCACTTCTCGTAGCATAAAAAAAATCGGTACAAAAACATTGTACCGATTTTTTTTTTGAGAGCTACTTTACAATTTCACTCTTAATATTTATACACTTTTTTCACACAGCTTTCTCCATTTGAAGCTACTCTTAAAAAGTACACACCTTTTGCAAAGTTTGACAAGTCAATTCTTTGAACCATTTGGTTAGATTCATAAATGGTTTGTCCGGTTATGTTTAATAAACTCACTTGTGTTGATGGGTTGTTAAAACCATAACTGATATTTATAAACTCTGATGTTGGGTTAGGGTAAACAGAAACGGAGTTATCAAAAGCGACTTTATCAACTGATGTAATCACAGCACCTGTAACGGTACCTTCCATACCATAATATCCAAGAGATCCGTATTTGGAAACACCTGTTTGAGGTGTTAACTCCGCTCCACCTTCAATGATTATTGAATACTTACCTTCCTGCAAAGTAACTGCTTTAAATTCTGCTGAACGATCTACCTGAAGATTGCTGGATGAGATTGTTGTTCCTGAAGCATTCACAATTTTTGCTGCAACATCTAATTGCCTTAAATATTCAAGCGGATCAATTCTTAAATCAATTTTTCCTCCCGAAGGGCCAATTTCAAATGTAAACGCATCACTGTCGGTATTTTTTTCAATTTGTCCCCAGTTAGCATCGGGTGAAATACCACCGGAAGGGCTTATTTTTAAGGCTTTGCTGGATACAATGTCATCAGTCATGTAAGGCACTTTTTCTCCGACGTTCATAATGTAAAAATCATCTTCTTTATTGGTTGCGGTATTATATTCTCCTTTACTCCAGGTATATAATTGATCTGTCCAATTACCGCCAAACCAATAGTTCCCCATGATAGGGCACCATTGCACTTTCGGTAAACCTTCAAAATACTCCGGGTCTGTTTGTGCTGATCCACCGTCGTGAGATAAAATTTTTCCGGTGTCATTACTTTCTTTAATAGCCGTACTTAATTTTTCCATACCGATCATACTCATAAACCCTCCGGGAACACCATGCCCCGTGCAATCTGCAGCAGCCACATAAAGTTTGTTATGTGCTTTTGCAAAAAAATAAAAATCTCCGCTTACGATATCTTTCGGTTTATAAAGGATGAAATGCTGAGGGATAAATCTATAAATATCATTTTTGTTCGGCAGTATCGCTTCTTGAATATGGAGTGCATAATTAATACTATCTCTTATCTCATGATTTTTCTCTTTAATGATTTTATTAGCATTTCTGATTTTTTGATTTTTATTTTCAAGTTCTTTCGCAATCCTTTTCTTGATTAAATAGCTCCGGTACATAAAAGCTGCAGCTAACATGATTAGTAGCGTACAGCTGATCATACACCATAAAATAATTTTTTGACGTTTTTTTTCTGCAGATTGTAATTCATTCTGTTGTTTTTGTTTCTCCTTTTCGATCGATTGTTTTCGCTCAAATTCAAAATTGAGTTCTGAGCGTACTTTTTTTTCCGCTCCAGTTAAGTTGGTGATGCTATCTTTTAGAAGTACATAATTCTTGAAGTGTTCAAATTGAAGTTGATATTTTTTTGCTGACCATACACCTCTGATAATTGCTCGTGAGCGGTACACCTGAATTTTATTTCTCCAGTCAAAAGAGATTGTTCAATACATTTTTTATAATATTTTTCGGCTTCTTTAAGCTGATGGCGGTCTTCATGGAGAAGTCCGATGAGGCAATAGCTGTGAACGATCTCATTCCTTTGTTCGTAATGTTGCCCAAGATCCAAAGCTTGCTGCAGGTAGCTAAGCGATTTATCATAATAGTAATTAATCGAATCCTTGTGTTTGGCTCTCCGGGCGCGTTGTTTATAGATGTCGGCAATGTTATTTATCCAGGCATGTGAAATTTCATCAGTACCGGCATCTTTCATTAATTCGATGGAACGTTGATAATGTGTAATGGCTTTATCCCAATCACCTTGTTCAAAATAAATAAGACCTATATTACCTGTCGCCTGGGCAATCCCTATTTTATTGCCGGATTCAAGCATCTTTGCATACCCCTTTTTTAAATATTCAAAAGCTTTTTCTTTATCTCCCAAATCATAATATGTACCTCCAATGTCTCCTAATAAATTCGCGATATCTCTTTTATTACCTGTTTGTTCGGCAATCTTTAGTGATTGAAAATAATACTCAATTGCAGTTGATCGATCACCAAGATTCGCGTAGATGTTGCCCATTGCGGTTAAACAAAGTTGAACTTTGTATTGATTTCCAATGGATTTAGATGCCGCGAGTGCCTCATGAAGATACGTTAATGCTACTGCATAGTCCCCCAGACTCTGATAAACGGTTGAAATGAATTTCAGGCTTACGTATTTACTGTTTTTATCACGATTGTCTGTGTTAACAGCAAGCGATTTGGTAAATACGCCAGTGCTTCTTTATACCTGGCTCTGTTAATATAAACCAAACCGATGTTGTTGTAACAAAAAGGAAGCACTTGCTTTTCTTTGAACAGTTCGGCTAAACGAAGGGCGGATTTCTGGCAGTTTAGCGCCTGATCAAATTTTAATTCAAGGTTATAGCAAATGCCAATATTTCCCAGATGTTTAATGTACAGGTACCTGTTTTTCGAACGCTTATCTTCTTCCAACGCTTTTATAAAATACGTTCTGGCAGAATCAACAGCATTAATTGTTAAGTAGGTCAATCCTATTTTATTATAAGAATCGCCTTTGTGTTTGGGGTAATTGAAACGATCGGCTATTTGCAGGGCTTGGCGGGCGGTAGAATCAGCCGAGGACAGGAAATTCAAATCGATGTATTGTTGAGCAAGCTGATTGAGGAGATTAATCTGAGCTGTGTCCGAATGCGCTGTTTTTATAGCCAGCTTCAAAGAATCCATTCGCTGCATACCTTTGTTTATGTATTCCTGAGCAGTTGCCAATAGGGAATAGCAAATGAATACAATCACAAATAGCTTCCTTGTTTTTTTCATATGGTTTTAGATGAAATTATTAACGAAAAAGCTCCTTTAAAGGTTATAAGTAATGAGCGATCGACGGGTGTTTTTGAACGGCGAAATCGCGCTTAGGCAGATTCTGGTTACAAAGCACGAAATATAAAAATGTGAACTTCCCTAAAATGGGGAAGTGGTAATCATTAAATTACCGGTCTGAATGATCGTATATTAAATTTTTCTTTTTTTTTAAGCCGGCCCATTAAAAAGTCTATCTTAGCCGTCCCAAAAGTCAGAACCTCCAAATTGTTGAAAACTATTTCCCGTGTGGAAGGATTGTGGATAGCCTGATTACAGGGATTTACATGCTGGATTATCAGATTTTTAAATTATTTTTAAGAAATCCGGCGTTTTTTTTCAAGCAGCTATTGTTTATAACAAAAAATTATTACCTTTGCCCTCCCTTAAAAAGTGGAGTTTATTATAATATTTCAGTAAAAACAGATAAAAATCTAATACCAAAACATGCCTACTATATCGCAATTAGTACGTAAAGGAAGATTAAAAGCAGCTAATAAAAGCAAGTCAGCAGCACTTGATTCTTGTCCTCAAAAACGTGGAGTTTGTACTCGTGTTTACACGACTACACCTAAAAAACCAAACTCAGCAATGAGAAAAGTTGCCCGTGTACGTTTAACCAACAAAAAAGAGGTGAACGCTTACATTCCGGGTGAAGGACATAACTTACAAGAACACAGTATCGTGTTGATCCGTGGAGGAAGGGTAAAAGATTTGCCTGGGGTGCGTTACCACATCGTTCGTGGAGCCTTGGATACATCTGGAGTTGATGGACGTAATCAAAGACGTTCGAAATACGGAACCAAAAAACCAAAAGCGGGAGCTAAAGCAGCACCAGCTAAGAAAAAATAGGCCTTCGTTAAAACTTCGGCCTACACAGTAGGCTTAAGAAACGTTGTCCGTCATCTACATTAGCAAGCTTCGACTTACTTAGTAGGCCCATGTAAATTGCGAGCAAGGGCAGTATTCACCAACAGCGTCCTTCGGAGCTTTAGCGAAGAAGGAAAGGGTGGAGAAGATATAAAGCAAGAAAACAAAAGATTTGTAATAGTATAATACAATGAGAAAAACCAAAGCAAAAAAGAGAATCCTTTTACCGGATCCCAAATTTAACGATGTACTCGTTACACGTTTTGTGAACAACCTAATGTATGATGGTAAAAAAAGCACAGCATATGATGTGTTTTACGATGCAATCGAGATCGTTCAAAAAAGAACAGAGCAAGATGGTGTTGAAACTTTCAAAAAAGCATTGAGCAATATCACGCCTTCGGTAGAAGTTCGTAGCCGCCGTGTTGGTGGTGCTACATTCCAGATTCCTTCTGAGATTCGTCCGGAAAGAAAATTATCTATGGGTATTAAATGGATGATTCTTTACGCTCGTAAACGTAACGAAAAATCAATGGCTCAGAAATTAGCCGGAGAAATCGTTGCTGCTTCAAAAGAAGAGGGTGCGGCTTTTAAAAAGAAGGAAGATGTACATAAAATGGCTGAGGCAAATAAAGCATTCTCTCATTTTAGATTTTAATATGAAATTATCAATTGCGGTGCAGGCTGTAATTGATATTTTTTTTAATGCAACGCTTATAAATATAAGAAAACAATGTCAGATTTAAGATATACAAGAAACATAGGAATTGCTGCTCACAT
>DAORKB010000150.1:0-8666 GCA_035439365.1 Bacteroidia bacterium | reverse complement strand
AATCTCCACGCTTTATGTATAAATCGGCTGATACCAATGCAAACTCTCTGGCATACGATCTGTCTTTAGGAAAATCTTTTGCCGACCTGATTTCATCCATTAATTCTTCTGATAAGGAATAGCTGCCAATCTCATTGTCTGCCCGTATCATCCAAAGTTTACCGATATACTTTGCTTTTGGTTGAGGATAAATTTTGGATACATATTCAAAGGCTTCCAGGGCCGAAAACAAATCTCTTTTATATAAATGGGATTTGCCTATTAACATGTAATTTTCATCTATCCATCGACAAGCATTGGGAATTTCCATCTTGGTCTTTGGATTCATTATCACATGCCGTGAAATAACAACCGACGATTTTTTTATTGTATTATCAAAATCATTGAAAAAATTCTTTGCTGTTTCGTCGTTTGGATAAACAAACAAAGGCAATAGTTTGGTGAAATTGTCCTTATTCGCTTTTTCTACTTTCTTAATGGCATCTTTTTGATTTTCATTTGAATTGAACATTCCATTATAACGGGCATTCATATTGTGCCATCCACGCAGCATAACCGTATTTTTTGTTTGGGAACAAGAAAACAATAACACTGTTATCGCACACAGCACAATACACTTGGAAATAATAGATCTTTTTAAGGTCATTCTCTGATTTCTACATAATCAACATTATGTAACTGTTGAACTGCAAAAATATTTTATTTTTTACAGAAAACAGTATTATTTATAATTATTCCACTGTCCAGAGTTTTTTGGTGTTCGCGATTATCAATATTTTGCGATATTTGCAGGTCTTATGGAAGCAGAAACAGAAAAAAAACATACGCTTTTAAAACGTTTGCGAAATCGTTACCGGTTGGTGGTAATGAACGATGATACGTTTGAAGAGACATTTTCCATGCGACTTACGCCATTAGGGGTTTTTACGCTTATTGGAAGTGTTACCATTATCTTAACAATTGCGGTTATTTCATTGGTAGCTTTTACACCATTGCGTGAATATATTCCTGGATATGCTGATATAAATATGCGCCGAAACCTTATTAACATTACGTTAAGAAGTGATTCGCTTGAACGTACATTGATTGAAAAAAATGCATTTCTGGATAACATTCAACAAGTATTAAGTGGTAAAATTCAATCAGACAGCACTCAGAACCGCCCGGATAACAAGGATACCGCTAAATCAAATCTTCCGATGAAAGCTTCTTCAAAAGAAGAAGAGTTAAAAAAGAATATTGAATCGCAGGATAAATATAGCCTTGCTTTTGAACCGGATAAAGGAAGAAGCGGACTCAACAACTTTTTCTTTTTTACTCCTATAAAAGGACATATTACTGATTCTTTCAATCCGAAGAGACAACATTACGGAATTGATATTGTTGGTCCCGATAATGAGGCGATTAAAGTAACCCTTGATGGTACTGTAATGCTTGCCACCTGGTCGTCGGAAACAGGTTATACAATAACAGTTCAGCATAGCAATAATTTAATTTCTGTTTATAAACACAATTCTGTTTTGCTAAAAAAAGCAGGTGATTATGTAAAAGCAGGTGAACCGATTGCCATCATCGGAAATTCCGGTGAACAAACTTCAGGACCTCACCTTCATTTTGAATTGTGGTACAACGGTACTGCTATTGATCCGCAAAATTATATGGTATTTTAAACGAGATGATGCAGACAGGAACAAGCACTTCAACAAAAAAAAATATTGCAATCCTCGGTTCTACCGGTTCCATTGGTACACAAACATTGGATGTTATCAGAGCCAATCCCGACTCTTTTTGTGTTGAAGTTTTAACCGGAAACGGAAATGCCGATTTACTGATTAAACAAGCACTTGAATTTCAACCCAATACCGTTGTTATTGCCGATGAAAGCAAGTATGAACAGGTAAAACAGGCCTTACAACCGCATGATATTAAAGTTTTTGCCGGAAACAAATCGGTTGCCGATGTTGTGCAAATGGATAGCATCGATATGGTTGTGGCTGCTATTGTTGGTTATGCGGGACTGGAATCAACCATCTCTGCAATAAAAGCAGGAAAACAAATTGCGTTGGCCAACAAGGAAACATTAGTGGTAGCAGGCGACCTGGTAACAAGCCTGGCAAAGGAAAAAGGGGTAAACTTATATCCGGTAGATTCTGAACACTCTGCTATTTTTCAATGCCTTGCCGGAGAATTTCACAATCCGGTTGAAAAAATTTACCTGACTGCTTCCGGAGGACCTTTTAGAGGAAAAGACACAACGTTTTTGAAAACAATCAAAAAAGAGCAGGCATTAAAACATCCCAACTGGGAAATGGGTGCTAAAATCACCATCGACTCTGCTTCCCTTATGAACAAAGGATTAGAAGTAATTGAAGCAAAATGGTTATTTGGTTTAAGGCCCCAACAAATTGATGTGATTGTTCACCCACAAAGTATTATTCACTCCCTGATTCAATTTACAGATGGAAGTATAAAAGCACAATTGGGATTACCGGATATGAAATTACCCATTCAGTATGCCTTGACCTATCCCGACAGGTTGCCCTCAGATTTTCCGCGTTTTAACTTTTTTAACTATCCGCAATTCACATTTGAACAAGCTGATACAAAAACATTTCGTAATCTTGCATTAGCATATGAAGCGATGTACAAAGGGGGCAATTCACCTTGTGTGCTAAATGCAGCAAACGAAGTTGCGGTGCAGGCTTTTTTAAAAGACAAAATCGGTTTTTTGGAGATGAGTGATGTCATCGAAAATTGTTTGCAAACGATTGAATACATAAAAAAACCAGGTTATACAGATTATGTAGAAACGGACAAAGAAACACGTGAACGGGCAAAAAACTTACTGCATAACTATTCAAACTAAGATCATAAAAACTCATTTTATTCGTTATCAATCACTATGGAAGTATTAACACAAGCAGCTCAATTTATACTTAGCCTTTCAATTCTTATTGTATTGCACGAGCTTGGGCACTTTATTCCGGCCAAATTATTTAAAACACGTGTTGAGAAATTTTATTTGTTTTTCGATCCATGGTTCTCTTTGTTTAAAGTAAAAAAGGGAGAAACTGAATACGGAATCGGCTGGTTACCCTTAGGTGGTTATGTAAAAATTTCAGGGATGATTGATGAATCCATGGATAAAGAACAAATGGCACAAGCACCTCAACCATGGGAATTCAGGTCAAAACCAGCATGGCAGCGTTTGATCATTATGATTGGTGGTGTTACTGTGAACGTGTTACTTGGTATTTTTATTTATGCAATGGTTTTGTTTGCATGGGGTCAGGAATACCTTCCTACAAAAAATGTAAAATATGGAATTGCTGTAGATTCATTGGCTTATAAAATTGGTTTACGCGATGGTGATATGATTGCATCTGTAAATCATAAACCTGTTGAAAATTTTGATCGTGTAGCCTATGAGGTTTTGATTAACAAAGCAACCAGTATCGAAGTAACGCGCGATGGAAAAGAAATCAGCTTTCCTATAACAGAGGATGATTTAAGTGAGATGCTAAAAAACGAGTCGATGCTGATCGAACCACGCATTCCATTTGAAGTGGATTCTGTTTATCCGGGTGGTCCGGCAGAAAAAGCCGGAATAAAAAAATATGATCGCATCATTTCAGTTGATGGGCAAGCCACGCCTTATTTTCAGGATTTTTCAAAAGCAATGCAAAACAACAAAAACAAAACTGTTGCTATCGGACTTATCCGCAATAACGATACAATCATTGTAAAACCTACTACTACATCTGAAGGGCACGTACAAATGCTTACATTCTCTCATATGGATCATTACTTTCAAACGGTTCAAAGAGAGTATGACTTTGCTTCAGCTTTCCCTGCTGGTATTCGTGTAGCGTCAGAAAAGTTTGACAGCTATTTGAAACAAATGAAATTACTCTTTACCATAAAAGGGGCACATAAAAAAGTGGGCGGTTTCCTTTCCATGGGTAAAAGAATGAGTAAAACATGGGATTGGCAAAGATTCTGGTCCTTTACCGCATTTTTAAGCATTGTACTTGCTATCATGAATATCTTACCAATACCTGCATTGGATGGAGGACACGTAATGTTCCTTCTATATGAAGTGATTACTCGTAGAAAACCAAATGAAAAATTTCTGGAATATGCACAATACGTAGGTATGTTCATATTATTAGCATTATTGTTGTATGCCAATGGAAATGATGTGATTGGTTTGTTTACCAACAATAAATAATTGCAGTTGAAACAAGAGTTGCGCATATTATTTTTATCGCTGAGCGTTGTGTTTTTTTCTATGCAAATACATGCGCAGAATCAAACACGTTCCGGTTCTACCGCTAAACCAATTTCTGCAAGTGGTAAAATAATGATTGTTCCATTTGAACCCAGGCTGTACATGAGTGAGATAGACAAAAAGGTCAATGAACAAACCAAATGGAACTTTAATCAAATTCGCGAAAATTTCAGACGCCAGTTAGACCTTCAGCTTCAACAAAAATTTAAAGCTTATAATTCTGTTATCTCATTTTACACAGATTCTGCTAAAACAGCAAAAGACCTTGGCTACTTATATTCTTCCCTGCGGCACTCTTACGACCTTGTGGACAAACCCAGCACCATAACTTCTAAAACAATTGCTAAAACTGGTATCAAGAACGGACAAGTACAAGTTGAAATGAATGATGATAAAAAATTTATGAATGCGATTGTTGCAGATGCCGATGCTTTACCATACTTTACTAAAAAATACAATACCGACTATTTTGTTTTTATTAATCAGTTGGATATAAAAAATGACCCAACCTCATACAATATTACAACAGCTACCTACCAGCGTAAAGTTGATGTGCATTATACCATCGTTGATAAAAACAACAACCTGATTGCAGCAGGAATTGCCTCTTCTAACTTTTCCTCAAAAGAAAATAATCCCAAAAAAATAGTTGAACTTTCCTTTGCCCCGGTAGCCAAATTTATTGCTAATAAATTTATTGCTGCAACCAAGCCCGTAATTGCAACACCTAAAAAATAGTGGCGAACCATACGATTATATTAGTCCACGTGCATCTTAATGGACACATCGCTCTATAAAAAGAGCTGATGTGTATGTGCATGAGTTGCAAATATTTCCCCGTTTTTATTTCTTAAAATAAACCTGCATTTCATTTTTATTTTCTTAAATTTGATGCACTCACCTAAACCTAAAAGTATGGCAACTACACTCAATTCGGCTGTTTACGGAATAAAAGAAGTACTTGGCACCCTTGGTATAAAAGAAGAAAATTATGGTGCCTCTACCGGCCTGAAATTTCTTCCGACCAAAGGAAAAAAAATTGATTCTTTTTCTCCTGTTGATGGAAATTTGATTGGTAGTGTATATGCTGCAACGGCACAAGATTATCAATCAGTGATGAAAACTGCCGAAGAAGCATTTAAAGTATGGCGGCTAATTCCAGCTCCAAAAAGAGGAGAAATTGTCAGACAAATTGGTGATGAATTAAGAACCCATAAAGATTCCTTAGGAAAACTTGTTTCGTATGAAATGGGAAAAAGTTTACAGGAAGGACTGGGCGAGGTTCAGGAGATGATTGACATTTGTGATTTCGCAGTGGGCCTATCCCGTCAACTATATGGTTTAACAATGCATAGCGAACGTCCTATGCACCGCATGTACGAGCAATGGCACCCATTGGGTATCGTCGGAATTATTTCTGCATTTAATTTCCCGGTTGCCGTATGGAGCTGGAACGCTGCATTGGCATGGGTATGCGGAGATGTATGTATTTGGAAGCCAAGTTCAAAAACACCGCTTTGTGCTCTTGCTTGTCAACACATCATTGCTGATGTTTTAAAACGTAACCATGTTCCTGAAGGGGTTAGCTGTCTTGTAATTGGGAATGAATCCGGCGACTTAATCAATTCGGATAAACGTATTCCGCTGGTTTCTTTTACGGGCTCTACGCGTATCGGGCGCCATGTTTCAAAAGTAGTTGCAGAACGTTTTGGAAAAACCATTTTAGAACTTGGTGGTAACAATGCTATTATTGTTTCTCAACATGCCGACCTTTCCATGGTATTGATGGGAGCTGTATTTGGTGCTGTTGGTACAGCCGGTCAACGTTGCACTTCCACACGTCGCTTAATTATTCATGAAAGCATTTATGATAAAACCATTGATATCATCAAAAAAGCATATGCTCAATTAAGTATTGGAAATCCATTGGATGCTTCCAACCATGTTGGTCCGCTGATTGACAAAAATGCAACACAGGATTATTCAAATGCAATAGAGAAAGCAAAACAAGAAGGTGGTAAAATATTGGTGGAAGGTGGTATTCTTAATGGTTCGGGATATGAGAGTGGTTGTTATGTAAGACCATGTGTGATTGAAGCCAAAAATGAATTTCACATTGTACAGGAAGAAACATTTGCACCTATCCTGTATGTTATGAAATACAAAACGATGGAAGAAGCTATTGCGATTCAGAATGGGGTTCCGCAAGGACTTTCCTCTTCTTTATTTACAACCAATATGCGCGAGATGGAATTGTACTTATCGCAAGCCGGTTCAGATTGTGGTATTGCAAACATCAACATCGGTACATCCGGTGCCGAAATAGGTGGAGCATTTGGCGGTGAAAAAGAAACAGGCGGAGGTCGTGAATCAGGATCGGATGCCTGGAAAGTATACATGAGACGACAAACAAATACAATTAACTATGGTACATCTCTGCCATTAGCTCAGGGAATTGAGTTCAATATTTAACCTATGCTTTTTCAGAAAATTAAACTTGGGCTGCTCGCTTTACTTTTAATAGAAACTACTTTATATGCACAACAGCCTATAAACACCGGGATTTGGAGAGGTGTTATAAAGCTAAATGATTCCATCGAAGTTCCTTTTAATTTTGAAATTAAGGAACTAGAGAAGCATTATTCGCTTATCATCGTCAATCAGGAAGAGCATATAGCTGTCACCGACATCACACTATCAAACGATTCCGTATTTATTAATCTCCCAGTATATAATTCAGAGTTTCGATTAAAAAACAAATCAAATTCCTTAACAGGTATTTGGATCAATCGCTCACGCCCAACAGCCATTTATTCTCTTCCTTTTTCTGCTACCTTCAATGAAGAGAAACGTTTTTTGTTGACTACAAAAAAACACACCTTGATAAAAGAAAGATGGAAAGTAACGTTTGAGCCTGGAAGTCCAGATGAATATTTTTCTGTAGGGTTATTTCAAACAACGAATAATATCACTTCTGGTACTTTTACCACTGAAACAGGTGATTACCGTTATCTTGAAGGCTTTTCAGACGATAAGAAATTTATGGTTTCCTGCTTTGATGGTGCACATGCCTACTTGTTTTGTGCTACCCGAAAAAATGGAGAGCTGGTTAATGGCCATTTTTATTCCGGTAAATCCGGTCATGAGAAATGGAAAGCAATACCAGATGATCAATTCGAATTACGCGATCCATATGGTCTGACTTACTTAAAACCCGGTTATTCCAAAATTGATTTCAGCTTTAAAAACTTGAAAGGAAAAACAATTTCATTGCAGGATCAGGCATTTAAAAACAAAGTGGTGATTGTGCAATTGATGGGAACCTGGTGCCCGAATTGCATGGATGAAACAAAATTTTTAAGCGGTTTTTATGATACCTATAAAAGCAAGGGGCTAGAGGTGATAGGACTTGCATTTGAGCGTGGTGATTTTAATACCGCTGTCAAAAATTTAAACCGATTAAAAGATCGATTAAAAGTAAATTATGAATTATTGATTACCGAAAAAAACGGTAAAGATCAAGCTTCTCAGGCATTGCCTATGCTTAATGCAATTATGGCTTTTCCAACCACCATTTACATTGATAAAAAAGGGGAAGTAAGAAAAATATATACGGGCTTTAGCGGACCTGCAACTGGTGATGCTTATACAAAGTATGTGAAAGAAACCACTTTGTTTATAGAAGGGTTGTTGAACGAATAAATAGATAATGAGAAAACGTATGTGTCCCTATGTGTTTAAATAAAAATTGACCACATAGGGGCATATACGTTTTTGGCTTAATGTACAGGCAAATAACCACCAGTAAATACGACAATTTAAAAATTACATTTTCGTTATTTGTCTTTGAGATCTCATAAAAAGTTCTTAATATTATAATTATCAATTTTAAAACATTCATCCCCTATGAGAACATTTGCAGCGTTGGTTTCCTTTCTTACATTTTTCTTTTTTTCTTTTTCAGTTCAAGCACAAAAATTAACTCCTTCTCAAAAGACGCAAGTCGATAATTTATATAAAAACAAACAGGTCGTTTATTTTGAAGCGATGGTTACTTCTCAACAAGAAGCGATGAACTTAAAACAAATTGTTTCCATTGATGGAGCAAAAGGAACAAAGGTTCGGGCACACGCTACAAAGGATCAGTTTACGAAATTTATTGTACTGAATTATAAGTACACTGTATTGCCTTCGCCAGGTGGAGCTAAGAAACCTGCTGCAAAAACAACTACTGCCTCTAAGAAAAAGACGACTACCAAAAAGAAGTCGACTACAACATCTACAAAAAAGTAATTTTTATTACGGACTAAATAAAAATAAACCACATACATAGGAAACATAGGATTATAGGATTCGTACTAAAGCCTATGTACCT
>DAORKB010000149.1:0-8668 GCA_035439365.1 Bacteroidia bacterium | reverse complement strand
GTTCTCCCTAAAATTAACTTGGTTGTTTTTGCAGCAATTGCTTCCTTGACATAATCATAAAGCATGTTTTGATAGAGCTCCAATTGCTTGTTCAATTCATAATCAATACCGATAAAATGCGCTTCTAACTCCTTTTTCAAAACAAAAGTAGATCTGAAACCAACCAATTTTTGCTGAAAATAATAGGCTGTAAAAACAAAATCATCTTTCATTTCCTTTTTCATTTCCGCGAAATAAGAAGCTGGTAACGTTGCTAAACGAAACTTTGCCTTTAGGTGTACATTTTTATACAACTGATTGATTTCATTTTCATGCTGAATTATATCATCAATAGTAAATATTTTGCGCTCCATTCCCTCCCCTTTCTTTATGATCCCCTTCGCACGATGACGATACTTCTTACTCATGGCATTTAAGTAATCATCCATTGTTTCCCATTGAATGGGCAGTATCATATTGGGTTCTGCAATAAAATCATGGTATTTGAATTCCGATAGTTCGTCAGTTGCATGATCATTGGTTATATAAAAATCCTTTACGAGAACCGCCGCAATTTTCCCACGTAATTTTTCTGTTTTGCTGATGCTGTAAATAACATCTGCAAGTGCATCTATTAACGCCGGCTTATCTACTCCCGGAACATGTGTAAAACCATGTTCACCGCTAATAAAGGAGTTACCGCATATCAGCAAACGCATATTTATTTTGTCAGCGTTTCTTTTCAAGTGATTGGTCAGATGCTTTTGAAGATAAGCAGTGATGCGGCATAGGGCCTCATTGTTTTCCATTTCAATAATGCTATCGAAATTATCACCACTAAAATCAATTACCTGAAAATAAGCAATTGCAACAGGCTTCTTGGAATCGTAAATGATGGTATAATGAAAGCGCATGTTTTCAGCATGCGCTTTTTCCCAAACACTTAAATATGATAGATTTAAAAATTCACTTCCATAGGGAACGATGCTGTTCCAGTGTTGTTCATGAATCAGATGCACCGCATCCACCGTTTCAAAAGAAAAGGTGGAAGGCGCCTTGCGTAGTGTACATTTCTTTTTGTTAGCAATCTTACTACAGTGTATCAGCATCAACAATGAATATTTGAAATACTTACGTAAAATTACTGCAAAAGATTTGCATTACATATTACAAACCAGATTATTTATGCTCTTCTTTGAGCATATTTTGTTCTGTCAGCATCAATTCTTTAATATATTTAACAGGTGCGCTTCCATAACTTAAAAATTTCTCATGGAAAGCTTTTAAATTAAACTTATCCCCTTGTTGTTTTTTTAATTCCTCCCTGAAATCATAAATTTCTGTGTAACCGGTAAAGTAACAACATAATTGTACCTGCGTTAACACCACTCTGTTCCATTTATTAAGTGCTTCTGTTTTTTGTTGGAACGCTTGTTTTGTTAAAAACACAAATGCTTCTTTGTCATCCCAATTTTTTGTATGCACGTTGTAATCCAATATTGTATTACAAGTAGCACGAAGGTTCCATTTATAATACATTAACCACATTTCATCTTCGTTATTTCCATATCCGTTTTCAAGCATCATACGTTCCGTATACACGGCCCAACCTTCAACCATTGCACTGTTTCCAAAAATGGATTTAACCAAACTTGGTGATTGATTGCTGTATACCAATTGCGTATAATGCCCCGGAATGGCTTCATGAATATTCAAAATCTGTAAGATGTAATCATTGTACTCCTGCAGATAACTTTCAATTTTATCTTTGCTCCATCCGGAAAAAGATCCAACATTATAATAGGTGTCGGCATTTTTATCATAAGGGCCAGGTGCGGAAATAGAAGCTCCTGCTACACCGGCCATATAGGACGGCTCTTTACGAACAACCAATGGCTTGGATGGGTCAATATAAATCAGGTCTTTTTTCTTTATGAAATCAACCAGCTCAGGAATTTGTTTCTCAATTGTTTCCTGGAATTTTTCGGCTGTTGTATGTTTTAATGAAATGCGGTCGATAACAGCTTTAATTATTTCCAGAGAATCGGTTGGGCGTTTCCCTGGTTCTATATACTTATCCCACAAACGATCAGCAAGCACATACATTTTTTTATGCAGTTCTTTTTTATGCGCTACAGCTTTTTCATAGATTTGATCGGCAGTATAGCCCGACTGAATATCGTATTCAAATTTCTTGGCATATAATTCTTTTCCTAAACGAAAACTTCTCGGTGTTTTATTATCTAATTTTTTTAACCAATCAGCATATCCTTTAATCGCTGCAACTGATTCTTTTGCACGTTTTTCAATGTCCTTTTTTTCCTGTTCACTTAAATTTGATTTTTTTAATGCAGCCGTTAAATCAACTTCAAACACCGAGCTTCCACCATTGTTTTGATCGATGGCCAGTTGCGTGTGCTCCTTGGTAGGGTTCTTAATATTTTGTTTTGCTGCCTCATAGAATTGAGGAATCAATTTCATCTTCACATAAAAGTGATGAAGACGGGTATCCAATGAATCATACTTCCCATTTAAAATTTGTGCAAAGGTTTCACAAACGTTATAAATAGAAGGGTTCCATTCATATGCTTTTTCTTCCTGCATTTTCCATTTCAATGATTTTAATTGATTGGAAAGAATGTAATGATCCGTTTTGTTATTATCGGATAAGGATGATAATTCATATGATTTTAGTGAATCTAAATTGGCAGAAATGAACTTCAGTTGCAGTTCGCCGGTAGCATTGTCCGGAATTGACAAAATACTATCATAACGATGGTAACCTTGTTGAGCCGCCCAATCAGGATATAGCTTCCAAAGCTCCTCAATCAGGTGCGATTTATAATTTTCAAATGCCGCATTTTTATCTGCAACTTGCTCTTTTTTATTACTATTTGCATCGTTTGAGTTGCATGCCATCAATCCGAAAAGCAAAAGACAAAGACTGGTAATTTTTTTCATTCCGTTGTTTTTTATATATGTTAAAATAGTATCAAAAACGCTTGTTTTTCATAAAAATCAGGTACAAATAAAAACAATTATTAACGATAAATATACCCGTTTATCCGGCAGATTTAGCCATTGATCATTTTTTATTTTTCAATTGTGTAATTATTTTAATTTTACATTTCAAATATAAAAAAATGATCTCTAAAAATCTCTTTCCATTACTTTTGCTTTCTCTAGCTATAGGGTGCAAAAATTCTGAACAAAAAGCTGAACAAAAAAGATTGGTTTATCCTGTAACAAAAAAAACAGATACGGTAGACACGTATTTCAACACAAAAGTTGCGGACCCTTACCGTTGGTTGGAAGATGATAAATCTACTGAAACAAGTGAATGGGTAAAGACACAAAATGCGTTGACGTTTGATTACCTTTCTAAAATTCCGTTTCGCGATAAAATTAAAGAACGTTTGACAAAGATCTGGAACTTTGAAAAACGCGGGGTACCGTTCAAAAAAGGAAAAAATTATTTCTATTATAAAAACGATGGGATACAAAATCAAAGTGTGTTGTATGTTATGGATGGGCTAACAGGAACGCCACGAGTACTGCTTGATCCCAATACATTTGCACAAGATGGTACAGCATCTCTGGGTGATCTGTCGATCAGCAAAAATGGTAAATACCTTGCTTACACCATTAACCGTGCAGGAAGTGATTGGAGCACCATCTATGCATTAGAAATCGAAAGTGGTAAAAAATTAAGTGAAGAGTTACAATGGGTGAAATTTTCTAACATTGCCTGGAAAGATGATGGATTCTATTACAGTGCCTACGATGCTCCAAAGGCCGGAGGAGAATTATCCAATAAAAATGAGTTCCATAAAGTTTTTTATCACAAGCTAGGGAACGCTCAAAAACAAGATGAGCTGATTTTTGAAGATAAAAAACAACCACAACATTCTTTCTCAGCAGCAACAACGGAAGATGAAAAACTATTAATCATTTATATAAGCGAATCAACAAGTGGCAATGCAATAGCTGTAAAAGAGCTGAGTAAAAAGAATTCGGCTTTTGTGTCACTGATAGACAATTTTGAAAACACCTATACGGTAATAGATAATGTAGGATCAAACCTGATTGTATTGACAGACAAAGGAGCCCCTAAATATCAGCTTCTTGAAATGGATTATACAAAAAAAACACCTTATGAATCCTGGAAAAAGTTAATTCCTGAATCAACCGATTTGTTAGAGAGTGTTTCTTTATTTAAAGATAAATTTATTGTTGATTATTTAAAAGATGTAACCACGCGTTTATATATCTATGACAGAACAGGGAAACAGGAAAAAGAAATTAAGTTGCCCGGTCTTGGTAAAGCTAACAGCCTTGTGAGCTATAAAGATGAAGCGGAAGTTTTCTTTTCTTACAGTACATTTACGGCCCCTTCCATTGTTTATAAATATGATCCGGCAGCAGATAAGTTGGATACCTGGTTTCAACCGAAAATCGATTTCAAATCGGATGATTATGAAACCAAACAGGTGTTTTATCCAAGTAAAGACGGTACAAAAATCCCAATGTTTATTACCTGCAAAAAAGGATTGAAACTGGATGGAAACAATCCATGCTATTTATATGGATATGGCGGCTTTAATGCCATTTATACACCCGCTTTTCGTATGGACTGTGCAGTGTTTTTGGAAAACGGTGGTATTTATGCCATCCCTGGGCTTAGAGGAGGCGGAGATTATGGTGAAGAGTGGCACAAAGCAGGTATCAAGCTAAAAAAACAAAATGTATTTGATGATTTTATTGCTGCTGCAGAGTACCTGATTAAAGAAAAGTACACCTCTTCTGCAAAACTTGCGATCAATGGCCGATCAAATGGAGGTCTGCTGATTGGTGCAGTGATGACGCAGCGTCCTGATCTGGCAAAAGTGGCTATTCCAACGGTTGGTGTAATGGACATGCTTCGTTATCACAAATTCACAATTGGCTATGCCTGGGCAAGTGATTATGGAACAAGTGAAAACGAAGAAGAATTCAAATACATACTTAACTATTCACCTCTTCATAATATTAAAGAAATTGAATATCCTGCAACATTGGTTATTACCGGAGATCATGATGACCGTGTTGTGCCTGCCCACTCTTTTAAATTTATTGCAACCTTACAGGAAAAGCAAAAAGGTACCGAACCCGTTCTGATCCGCATTGATACCAATGCAGGACATGGAACCGGAAAACCAACTTCCAAGCAGATTGATGAGTTTTCGGATATCTGGAGCTTTATTTTTTATAACCTTGGTATGACGTATTGATTTTTGTAAAATATTGATAAAGTGTGCGCAAGGTCGATTTCGCTCGAACTGACACCTTGCGCATGCATCACTATTTGAACGATTCTTCCGGATCGTATTACGGATTACATTTCCCCCTTTAACATTTGTGCATTTTTTTTCTCAGGAAAATTATTACTTTTGTGCTCCTCCTAATTAAATGTTCAATAAACTGCGAGCTATATGCTTTGTCACGAATGGTGTTTTGTATAATTTTAGCATTTTGCCAAAAAAAAGCATGTTTATTGAAAGGGCAGTAATTAGTAACTAAAAAAACAAAAAAAATGACTACTACGATGAAAAAATCTTTATTGATTTTATGTACAGTTGCGGCGGGACTATTCATTAATTCTGCAGAAGCACAATGTTATGATGAAAATACACATTTAATAAATCTTGGAGTTGGATTCGGTAATTCCTATTATAAATTCAACAGGATTAAGGGATATGACTATGGAAGAACGCCCGTTTTTGCTTTATCCTATGAACAACCGCTTCCTAAAAAAGTAGGGCCTGGTTACATCGGGGTTGGGGCTTATTTTTCATTTCAACATGCACAGGAGCGTTATACCTATGACCATTATTATTACAACGGTCTTGATTACAATGACACGTATTATCAACATAACTGGAACTACTACGTAATTGCTGCAAGAGGGGCATATCACTGGGATGTATTAAATTCAGATAAAGCAGAGGTATATGCAGGAACGATCATTGGTGTTCGTATTAATTCTTACAACTTTACTTATAACAACCCAAATCCAAATTATGTTGACAAAAATGAGAGAAGCGAAGGAGCCGTTTATCCTGCCGTTGCAGTTTACGCCGGTGCTCGCTGGTATTTTTCCGAGCATGTTGGTTTTTATGGAGAAGTTGCATCTGGCCTTTCCGTCATAACAGGTGGATTTACATTTAAGTTTTAAAAACACATTATTTATAAATACGAAAACCGGCTATAGGGCCGGTTTTCTTGCTTACAATAACTGACTGCTACTTCAATGTATTGTAAATGTTCTTTTTCGGTGGTATGACGGAATGGAAAACAAAAAGTTTAATCCAACGCCTATTTTTATTAACTGTTGGTCAGAAGCAAAAAAACTATGTACCTACGTGTTTCATATTTATTTAAACACATAGACACATAGGTTTTATGGGGATGCGGTGAGTTTAACTATTTTCCTTTGGTAACAGGGAACATCTGACGAATTTGAGAAAAACTATCCGTTGGTGATGGTTTAAATACCCCCTGGCTCGTGTCTTTGATATCTTCAACCGAATAAAATGCTGTAGGATTATACTGATGAATTATGTTAACAACGGATTGAACATTTTTACGTTTGATGATGGTGAATAACATTTTAACCGGTCCCATTGCACCGTGCCCATCAACTACTGTGATCCCGTAATTTTCTTTTTTTAGCGCCTGAATGAGCTCTTCACAATTTTGATGCGTAATGATTCGAATTACTTGTAACCCAAGTGCCAGGCGTTCTTCAATACGTAACCCAACATAGGTTCCAGTAGCAAATCCGCCTGCAAAAGCCAAATAACAGGCAAAATTATTTAAATTTTTCATCACTTGTGCCACAACGATGATCCAGATTAACACCTCAAAAAAGCCCAGGAAAGGAACCAATCTTCGATACCCTTTCGAAATAAATACATGACGCAGCGTTCCTAAGCTAACATCACCGACACGTGAAAGAAAGATGATCAATGGTAGCACTACCCAGCTGTAATAATCAAAATGCGTGAATATATCCAGGAGTGTTTTTGAAGTTATAAGCATCATACTATTTAATGAATAAAAAGTGGAACAGATCACAACAATAAATCTGTCAACTCTTAAATTAAAAATAAAATGAATTGGAATACAAGGTATTTAAACGAAAGAAATAGGATTTAGTTATATTAGGTTTTTAAATTTAAATATATTGATGACATTTTTGCATTCTTCTTTTTCTTTTTGTCTTGAAACAAAAAGAAAAGAAGAATACACATGAATCAAGTACGCTATTTTCTCTCAAGCATTTTAAAAGCGATTGGATAGATTTGCTTTTCCCAGATAGCATATTCTTTTGCAGAAGGGTGAAGGCCATCCGTTGCAACCAGCGTCGCATCTTTACCCATCTCTTTTGATAATTCGAATAAATCAACGAATGATAAACCTCTTTTTTTTGCTTCTGCTTTTATGATCGTGTTAAATGCTTCAATTCCTTTGGAAATATTACGTCCATTTGCATACCCAGCGCCTACCGGTGTTACACCAAAATCAGGAATTGTTATGAGCAATAACATTTTTTTATCCGGTAGCTCTTTTTGTATATGATCAATGATCGTAATCAGGTTATTGCTGAAAGTAGCTTCATCTATACCTCTCACCCAATCGTTTACCCCAATTAGTAAGGTCACAAATGTCGCGTTGGATCGATCTAAAATTGGCAATTCTTTTTCTATTAAATCTTGCGTTGTCCAACCATTATGGGATGGATTGGCAATTAATTGTGTTGGTATTTTATTTTCGCCCAAATGCAGGCTCAATAAAAGTGGCCAGGATTCATTTTTCTGAGCTCCCGTACAAATGGTGTACGAATCGCCAAGCGCAACATAACGGATAGGAGTTTGTGCCATCATTGGTGTAATATTGAGGAATAATGCTATCAGGTAAAGGCGTGGTATCATTGTCTTTGTTTTACTTCATACAATTTACGATAATTTCTACGGTAAAGATTTTGAGCTGTTTATCTATCGTTTTTATAGGAATAAAGCCTTGTTAATAACTAAATAATAGGCGCGTAGTACTTAATCTTCATTTGCCCTTTGCATTTAAGCATCCCATTGCATCATAACCTCTTACTTCGTTCTAGACTTAGGGTCAACTCTTCTACAATTCTTATATTCTAACTAAACCCCTGATCCTGCTTATTTTGGTGAATAAATTAAATTGCTTATTTTCGCCGCACCATTTAATTATTGATCAAACAACCAACAATCAAAAATTAATACAGATGAAACTATCCGTTCCTAAAGAGACAAAATTCAAAGAAAACCGCGTTGCACTAACACCTGAAGTCGCAAAAGACCTTGTAAAAAAGGGGTTTGAAGTAATTATTGAATCGGGAGCAGGATTAAACTCCTTTTTTTCGGATGAAGCTTATTCAGCTGCAGGAGCTCAAGTTGTAAATGATAAATCAAAAATATATAGTGATGCAGATGTTGTATTAAAAGTAAATGCACCTGCGCCTGATGAAATTGCAAAAATGAAAAAAGATGCGATTCTTATTTCATTTATGTGGGCAGCAACGAATCCGGAGTTAGTAGATGCGTGTTCAAAAGCAGGTATATCTTCTTTTTCAATGGATGCGGTTCCGCGTATTTCACGCGCTCAAAAAATGGAT
>DAORKB010000148.1:0-8672 GCA_035439365.1 Bacteroidia bacterium | reverse complement strand
GTCAGTTCAAGCGGAGTCGAGAACAAGGGGGTGGCTTTTCAAGCTATTTAATTACAACTATTTCCAAAATTTAAAAGCAATTGTGACAAATCCGCAACATTAACTTGCCCATCTTTATTAATGTCTTCAGCACATGTACAGGTTGTTCCAAATTTTAACAGCAAAGATGACAGATCCCCTACGTTCGTTTGACCATCACTGTTTACATCTGTAGGGCAACTCCAAATTCGCAAGCCTATTAACACCGGGTCATGGTCGGAAGAACGGAAAGCATCTGCTTTATACACATAAGCGGGATTAAATTCCTGGTTGTAATCTTTTAAAATAGGCTCATCTGCATTGATGTGCCACTTATCAGCACCTGTTATATTTGCTATAAAACTGCCGGTTACAAATGCATGATCCAACGAACCGGATTGTGCATCAAAAACATAAGAGTAATTTCCAGTGATCATATTTTTTAATCCACCTGCCGCTAAAACATCCAAGGGATCTTCCTGTTCATACGCATTAAAATCTCCAATTGAAATAACATCAGAAACACCTGTGCTTGTTTGTAAAGAATCGATAAATGCTAACAATGCAGTTGCTTGCAATTTTCTTTTTGCATTGTAGGCTCCTTGTCCATCCAATTGATCAATGTCTGCTCCTGTTGCATCCGTTGCACTTTTTGATTTAAAGTGATTTACAATTACGGTAAATTTTTCTGCCGATGATACCAACGAAAACGTTTGTGCCAAAGGAGGGCGGTTATGAGCTGGATCTGTATCCGCTTTTGCCAAACCGAAAGGTGTTACAACACCTGGTTTATAAATAAGTGCCACTTTTATTGCATCCGTTCCGGTATTTCCGTTTGCACCTGTTGGATCTTGTATGTATGCATAAGTCCCCGAAGCTGTTGCCGCATTTAATCCATTGACAAGGTCTGCTATCGCTGAATTGGCAGCATCTCCATCATTTTCCATTTCCATCAATCCAATAACATCTGCATTCAATTGTTTGATCGCCTGAATTATTTTTGCACGTTGGCGATTAAACTCAACCAATGTATTGGCACCGCGAGGTGTTGGAAACCCACCTCCTGAACCATCACCGTTAAAGTAATTCAATACGTTAAAGCTTGCTACCTTAACATTTGCCGCTGTTCCCACAGTTGGCACAGACGGACGCGAAGCATATGTAAAAGTAGGCGCTTCCGTTGGTTCAATGCGATAAACACCAAATGCAAAATCTAAAACCCCTGTTAAATTCGATACGGTACTACCAGCTCTCAATGTTGTATCCGCTGGATTTAAGTAGGGAACTACGGCTGGATTTTGAACATTACTTCCATCATCCAGCACAATACTCCGACGACTGTTCAATTCCATTTGCGTTATTACAGCCGCAACATTGGAAGTGCCTGAACTGTTTGTTCCACTTGGGGGATCATCATTGGGATCAATTTCATTGGTCGGCTGAATCGTTCTTCCATCAGCAGTAAGTGTTAATTCACCGTATCTTCCAAGTGTATAGTTCTCCGACACAGTAAGTGTTTGTGGGATTTTCACATACATCCCTTCATACCTTTCCAAATCCGTTGTGGAAGTTGCCGGTAAACTTATGGAAGTAAATGGAAATGAATTTCCGGAACTGATTTTAGTAATATAGACCATGTTTTTGATTTCTGTTGTCGTATTAAATTCATCCACTTCTCCTTTTACTTGAATAAGATCACCAACCTGTACATCTACGCCAAAGCCATTATCAAAAACAAAAATTCCATCCGAGGTAAGTGGGTTGCCATCACCCGGAAATGTTTGTATGTAAAATCCCTTTAATTGGGTTGTACCTTGAAAGTCGCCAGTAAGAATACCTTCGGTAGTTACAACCGTATTATCGTAAGGACTCGCAGCACCACTTCCCTGAATATCGTAAATCGCAACAATCCCAGCACTTGAGCCATCCACCTGAACAGAAGCAGTTGTTGTGTTGCTCAAATTGGAAACAGCTCCTGCATGCGAACCTGCTGCCACCGGGTTGTAACGCACATATACCGTCACTGCTCCTGCATTAACATTGGCAAAAGGAATCGTATAAGAAGTAACAAAGGGACCAGTTGCAGCAGATGAAACCTCAAATTGTGCGGGAGCAGTTACTGTTACATCTGTTGTAAGTCCGATCCCTTGTAACGTATAACTTTGCGCTGCGGACGGAGTTCCAACAGCTGCAGTAAAATTAAGTGATAATGGGGTTGCAGTGAGTGTTGGGCCTGATACACCTTCAAGTGTAATAGATGAAACACCACTTGTTGTAGTTGTTGTTTTGGTAAATGTACGGGCAACAGTAAATGTATGAGAAGAGGTATTAAAAGTTCCCGTCGCTTTAATGAGTTCATCATTTCCAGGATCTCCCGAAATAAAAAAACTGCTTGTCTGTAATTTTCCTCCTGTGTATTTATCATTTACAGGAAGTTGATAGCCGGCGCTGCCGCTACTCACGACAGCTCCTCCTGTTCCGGTTCCAAAAAACAACGCATCAATAGGAACAGTACTGTTCGTAATGGCGTTAATGTTTACGTTAAATACGGCAACTCCATCAGCATTTGCTCCACCATTTCCTAAAACACCAGATGCATTGGCATTGCCAAAACGGTCGCCGGCTGTTGTACCTGTATTGATTATTCTTAATTTGGTTCCTGTAGGTATCATTGATGAACCACCTACATACACCACATCGCCGGTACTAACAGCGCCGGAAGTAATACTGAAACCATATGTTAGTGCGCCACCCGCAATCCAGCCATTTGCAGTTGCATTGCCATTATTGCTAAATACGACAGCATAAGGTGTTACGGAAAAATCAATGGGCTGTGTGGCAATCAATTCAACATATTCAAAAGGCGAATCGGTTCCATTGGGATTGGCTAAAAATTCAGAAATAATTAATTCTTGTGATATCGCATGAAAGCGAAATGATAAAAGAATAAATGTGAAAACGAGTGGTAGCTTTTTCATGTGCATGAAGATATATACAGTTTGGGACTTATTTTAATAAAGGCAAACATACCTTGTCCGCATTGTCGTTTTCTTACCTTAGCATTAACACATGATTATTTAAAAAGGAGGATAGCGTAATCGTGATAAAAAAATATTATGTAAAGAATTATAATTCGAAGGTAGATTTTAAATGTTAAGAGGACACACAGTTCATTACAGATTTTAATATTACCACAAGTATTAGAAAAGACCAGGTAATTAATTCCACAACTTAAGATTAAAGTGGGAATAGCGAGAGAGAAAACAATGGCTCCCTATTAAGGAGCCATCATAATTTTTTAGAGAGAGATGTAGATCAGAGAGCTTTGCATTGTTTATAAAGCGAAATGTCTTTATCCTAGCAATACATACCAAAGCTTATTAAATCGTTTGTTATAATCCGCCTTTGCCTTGTTAATGAGTTTGTAAATTAGCGCCATGATGATGTGTTTTAAGTTTGTTTTAAAATCGTATTCCCATTAATAAGGTATCATCTGTTTGATCCATCGTACCTTTCCACTCTTCAAACCATTGGTTCATATGTTTACCTTGATCAGGCATGTTAAACGGTTGAATAGCGGTAAGAAGTTTCAAAAAATTTTTCCTCATTAATTTTTTCCCTTTATCCCCACCAAACTGATCTGCATAACCATCCGTTGACAGATAGATGCTATCACCTTTGCGGTAATTAAATTCCAACACCGTATACTTCATTACTGATTTTAAATGTGCTCCACCTACACCATATGCATCACCATGTAAAATTTCAATTTCTTCGTTTCTCATGTAATACAGCGGACTGTTTGCCCCACCAAACCGTAATTTCTTTTGTGCTTTGTCAATTGCGACAATCGCTATATCCATCCCATCAAAACTAGGGGTTCCTTCTTCATCTTGTTTCAATATGCGGTGTATTCCTTTATTCATTTGCTTTAAAATCTCCGACGGGTCGGATACTTTTTTTGTATGAACAATAGAGTTCAGCAAGTTATGACCGATCATTGACATGAATGCACCCGGAACACCGTGTCCTGTGCAATCAGCAACAGCAACAATATATTGTCCGTTTAACTCACCGAACCAATAAAAATCACCACTTACAATATCTTTTGGTTTATATAAAATGAACGATTCCGGATACTGTTTGCTAATAATTTCTTTTGTTGGCAACATAGAGTCTTGTATTCGTTTAGCGTACACAATACTATCGGTTATGCTTTTATTTTTTTCTTCAATCTCCTGGTAGGTACATTTTAGCTTATGATGCAACACTCCCATTATTTCGATTTCGCGTTTGATTTCTTTATTTGCGAAAATATTTTCTATGGATGATGGTAATCGTGTTAAACTATTTTTTACCACATAATCATTAACTCCTGCTTTCATTAGTTTTACTGCAAATTCATCTGACACTGATCCCGAAACGATAATAAAGGGTATATCCAATTGCTTTTCCTTAACCATATCCAATGCTTCAATTGAATTGAAGGATGGCAATGAATGATCAGATAAAATCAGATCCGGTTTAAACTCGTTCAATCCTTTTTCAAACCCATCTTTGTTGTCAACCACTTTCATTTCAAAATCAATGTGCGCCTGCTTTAGTTCTCTTTTCACCAATCCTGCATCTGAAGGGTTATCTTCCAGCAGCAGAATCTTTAACGTCTTTTTCATAAAATTGTATTATCTATAATATTGTATTTTGGTGGTTCATTTAGTAGTAACCAATAAAACCCCAATTCTGCTACTGCCTTTGAAAAATTATCAAAATCAACCGGCTTTACGATATAGCTGCTTACTCCTAATTCGTAGGCCTTTCTTATATCCGGATCTTCTTTTGAAGAAGTCAGGATAACAATAGGGATTGATTTTGTTTGTTCATTTGCTTTTACTTTTTCCAACACTTCCAACCCATCCATTCGCGGCATTTTTAAATCCAGTAATACCACTTTCGGTTTATTGTTTGTATTTCGGCTGCTGTATTTTCCTTTTCCCAAAAGAAAATCTACCCCTTCTACTCCATCTTTTAAATGAACAAGTTTATTTGCCAGGTTGATCTTCTTTAATGCACGTACCATTAACTCTACGTCATTCAGGTTGTCGTCAACCAACAAAATTTCCACCTCCTGGTTATCCATTTTGTTCTTCTTTTAAAGGCAATGTAAAATAAAATGTTGCACCTTCATTTGGTTTCCCTTCGGCCCAAACCTTACCACCATGTTTGTTGACGATGCGTTTAACAATGGCCAACGCTACACCTGTACCTTCAAAATCTTCAATTCCATGCAAGCGTTGAAATACGCCAAACAATTTGTTTACATAGCGCATGTCGAACCCTGCTCCATTATCTGCAACACTGTATTGAATTTCCCCGTCTTTCATCTCTGATTGTATACGAATAACAGGCTTTTCTTTTTTTGCTGAATATTTAATGGCGTTGGAAATAAGATTGATAAACACCTGGCTGATCAAACCATAATCGGCTTGCGCAGGATATAACTCATCAATGATAATGGCCGAACGGTGATCTACTGTTTTGTTTATTTCTGTCAAGGCAGCACTGGCATTTGCTGTCATGTTGACTTCTGTCTTTAATAAATCTTTTTTACCCAGACGAGAGAACGCTAACAAGTCATCAATCAATACGCCCATGCGTTTGGCATTGGATTGTACGGTCTCTAACAAACGTCTTCCTTCTTCGTCAAATAATTTTCCGTAATCTTCCTGAATCATCCGGGTGTAGCCATCCACCGCGCGCAACGGTGCACGCAAGTCGTGTGATACGGAATAAGAGAACGCTTCCAGTTCTTTATTTGCCGCAACCAATTGTTCTGTACCGGCAATAACTTTTTTCTCGAGCTTACTATTTAATTCACGAATTTCATTCTCTGCTTTTTTGATCTCTGTAATATCCACAGAGATAACCATTCCCTGCTCAACAACACCTTCTGCATTGAACAAGGGTACCAGTTGAATATACAAGTCATATCCGTTTACGCGGCGTTGCAGCGAAAAAGCTTCTCCATTCAGCATGCGTTTATACAAAGGTCCCACAACTTCATAACGATTTGCAGGCATTACATCCTTTACACTTTTATGAATAAACTCTTTTGAGTAGCCTAATTTTTCAAGTATATCACCTTCTATCAATTGGAAGGTCTCATTTTTATCCAGAATAAAAATGGCAGAGTTGGGTATGTTGGAAGCAATGGTTTGATAGATTTTTTCATTCTTCAATACTTCTTCAGAGCCTGCTTTCACACGACTTTCCAGTTCATGGTTTAATGTTTCCAAACGGTCTTCCACTCTGTTTCTGACAACATCTCTTTTATTAAGCATCCTGGAATTAAAATGAATAACAATAATCGCAAGGCATACCAAAACAACAGAATATAAAGCCGTAGCCAGCTCTGCATTGAACCAACCCAGATGTTCACCCTGAATTCTCAGGTATCCCATTAACACAGGAAGAATTATAGCAACTGGTATAAGAAATTTTGCTGTAATACTTCCGGATAGCTTCCCTGTAAACTCTTTGAATAAACCAATATCAGCATTGATAAACAAGATGGATATAGAAATAAACAAGAAGCACAAAGAGGTGTTGGTGGAAAGTGGTGCAATGGATTCTTGTCCCTTAGCAGTAAAAAAGATGCACAACACAGCAAACAAACTGATCAATGCTGTTATGAACGCCAGCAAATGCGCAAGTGTTGGTGTTGGAAACACATCCATATTTAAGAGAAACAGACTGAAGCCAATCATAATGAAGCAGGCCGCTGCAGTAGTCGACATGCTGTTTATCACTGGCATAGTGCTATCAGGTGCAATGATCGAATACAACAGATTATCCAGGCCCAGCTCAATGTGGGTGATGGATTCCAGGATTTTTAAAATGCCAATAAAACAAACACATCCTGCAAGCGCACTCGCGAGGATGTGTTTTGTTTTAGAGTAGATCCTTGTATTGAGTAATAGGAAAGATGTTCCGGAAAAGATGAAGGCAATGGCTGTAGCTGGATTCATGGAAACCCACAGGGCCAATGGATGTTTGAAAAATGTAACGCTGAAGAACCAACCAAATAACACAACCAATGCAATCATTACGACTGCGAATGCCTGAATACTTGCATATTTTGTGACATTTTTATCTATTGCACGCATAACAAGTTGTGTTATCAGGCTGTTTGAATACTCAAACAGACTTTTACGTTATCATTTCTTTTTCTTGGGCTCCTTTTCAGGTACACCTAAGGATTCATTAATTTTTGACTTTATATACGCCGTGTATTTGCCATGTGCAACAAATACATCTTTTTTCGCATCGTAATCTATCAATGCAATCGGGAAATCAAGATAGTAATCATCCACTCCTTGTTTTTCTTCATGCATCTCCAGTTCTATCTGATATTCGAATATCGGATCAATCTTCACATTTTTCGGAAGCTTGGTCGAAATCGAAATCATACGTGTAATATAACCTGGTTTAGAAACCTCAATCGTGTAAAATGAGTTCTTTGACAGGTTAAAGAAGAAATCATGACTATGATGAGAAACACTTGTTACTTCCACCATTTCCGTTTCTTCACTTTCTTTATACAACTTAGCATTTACGCCATCAATAGGTAATCCCTTACTCATGGCCAGGCCTTGTATTTTTAAACAAATGGAATCTCCAATTGCTAAATCCGTTTGAGCTTTTGCGGTGAATGCAAAAACGCTGCAAATTGAAAGAACGAATACTCGTAATACTGAACTTTTCAAAGACTTCATAATTAAAAAGAATTAAAGTGTTTTACTCTCAGCCCAATGAATTTTTCATTGTGGGTAACCGGGTGTTAACTACGTAAAAAAAGAATGCTATAAGCTACTCTCTTTCTTACGAAAATTAGCATCTGGCTGTTACAATCTTAAAGATGGCCAAAGATAAATTTTTTTTAATGTTTGAAGCTTTTTCTTTCCTTTTATTCGGTGTATACACCTGTCCGTCAACCACTTGTTTCAACACAATAGCATAAGCGTATGGGGTAGATAGAAGCGCTGTGCCGTTCGAATATCGAATACAGGACGTATTTTCAGCCAGGCTTTTGTTTAATTTGATTGCAATGTTACCTTTTCTTGGAAAGACAGTAATAGTATTCGCACTTAATTTTAAACACAGCACAGCGATCATAACAATCAGCAGGGAGCTGAATGTATAATAGAACAACTGTTCCAGGTTTAACGTTATTTTCTTGCCTAACTTCATTTATTACTACTTAAACACTTTATTTATACATCAAACAAGGATGAGAAAAGATGTTTCTCATCCTTGCTTTTATATTTTAATTCTTTTCCTCATTAAGCCAGTACATCGTCATGACCTTTTATCGTCTGTCCTTCTGTAAAGGCTGTTGCAATGATATATTCACCATTTTTGATCAGGAAACCAAGCCATTTACCGGTATCCTTTATAGGGGCCAGGGAGCACACAATGTAACCACGTGCCATAAAATAATGGCTAACCTGTTTGGATGTAACAGTACTGGGATGATGCTGTTTCACTGTATGCGCATCCTTTACAATTTGTCGCCCAAATGCTATTAGCAATGCACTAATCGCAAAGACAAAAATCGCAAAGAATAATATGGTTGAATATGTTTGTTCCATGAGGAA
>DAORKB010000147.1:0-8681 GCA_035439365.1 Bacteroidia bacterium | reverse complement strand
TTATAAAAAATACATCACTATATTTGCAGACACCAATAATGTTAGCTATGATAAACGTATCTATTTATATCGACTCACAGAAGAATGCTGTACAACTTGTAAAGGAATTAATGGAAGAAGACCTTCTGGCACACGCTTCAATTGACAGAGATAATCATTCATTTTTTAAAATTGAAGGCAAAATTCAAGAGCAAATCAATTACGTTATAACAGGACAGACCAAAGCTTTACTATTCAATAACATTCTGGCATACATTGAAAAAAAAGGAATAACGAATGCAAAAGTATATTCTCTTCCCATAACGCAGTGCAATGAAAATTTTGCGGACTCAATACGAAATCAAACTCAAAAGATATGATTAAAAACAAAACCACACTGCTGTTCAAATGGTTAAGCCGCGAGAAAAAAGTTATCTATAACATCTATGTACTTGCACTTTTGCAAGGCGCATTGTATCTGGCTATTCCCTTATCTGTTCAAGGAGTTATTACCTATATAATGGCAGGTCGTTTTTCAGCTTCGCTGATGCTTTTATGCAGCTTGACTGTACTCATTACGGTATTCATTGGCCTTCTGCAATTGGCACAAATGCGCCTGAATGAAAATTTGCATGAACGGATTTTCTGTACACTGACGGAACGAATAGCAAAATCAGTTGGTGAAAACAAAGCGATCAAACAAAAATTAACGCATTTTTTTGAAGTCGTGACACTGCAAAAAGGGATTGGCAAAATTCTAATGGAATTTTCATTCTCCATAATCAGTATCATTTTAGGATTACTGCTATTACCGGCATACAGTACTTGGTTCCTGATATTTTCGGTTGTGCTGGGTTTTTTCTTCTATTTAACCATTACTTACTATGGTAAAAAAGCGCAGGAAACAAATATCAATACCTCTACCCAGAAATATCAGGTATTTGATCTGTTAACGAATGGCTATGAAAATTCAGATCAGATGGATAGGGTCTTAAATCTTTATATTGACTATCGGAAGGAATATTATAATACGTTTGAAAAACAGTACAAGGGGATATTGTTCTTTAAAATTTTTTTCATTGCTATTCTTCTTTTTATCGGAACCTATCTGGTTCAGATTGGAGAACTGAACATTGGTCAATTTGTAGCTTCAGAAATTATCATACTCCTGGTAATAAATGCTGTCGAAAAACTGGTTGGCAGCATTGGAACTTTTTATGACATCATCACCGGGTTGTATAAAATAGAGCTCATATTCGCAAACAATCCCGATGAATCCTATCTTGAATCACAGGAAGTAAACTATTTTGACGCTGCAAGCAAAGTATACAGGAGATACTATAGAAAAAGAACAGAATGGTTGTTTTATTCAATGCTGGTGGCATGTATAGTTATATTGTTTTCACCCTGGACCCAAACGGTAAGGCTTGAAGGCGAAGTAAGTGTATTGAATCCGGAAAATAAACCACAGCAAATAACCTCGCGGATTGCAGGAAGAATTGAAAAATGGTTCATTAAAGATGGAGCGTTTGTAAAAAAGAACGATACAATTGCATTTATTTCGGAGATAAAAGAAGAGTATATGGATTCTCAGCTGATACAAAGGGTTGAGAACCAGATAAAGTCAAAAAAGATTTCCATTCAGGCATACGAAAGTAAAGTATCTGCCATTGAACAACAAATTGAAGCAATCAATAAATCATTGTATCTGAAAACCGAACAGACAAAAAACAAAATAGCTCAGGTCAAAGCGAAGTTAACAAGCGACATTGCGGATGCGGAATCTTCACTGAACAATAATAAAGTTGCTGAAGAACAATTCAAACGCTATGATGAGTTGCTTGAAAAAGGTATCATTTCAAAAACCGACCTCGAAAACAGAAAGATAAAAGTGCAGGAGTCGTATGCAAAAAAGATTGCTTCTGAAAATAAAGTGAGCGCAACTAAAAACGAACTGACGAATACGGAACTGGAATTAAACGCGACGCTTCAGGAATATAATGAAAAAATAAGGAAAGCCGAATCCGATAAATTTTCGACTATTTCTTTATTGTATGAAGCTCAGGGCGAGCTGATGAAACTGCAGAATCAGTTATCTAATTATTCATTGCGCAGCACATATTATTTTGTACTGGCACCTCAGGCCGGCTTTATAAATAATTTGGCTTTAAAAGGAATAGGTGAAATTGTTAAGGAAGGTGGAATGATTTGCAACATCGTACCTGTTCAAAAAGAACAGGCTGTCGCACTCTATGTCGATCCTATAGATTTGCCTTTAATAGCAAAGGGGCAAACTATTCAACTGGTATTTGATGGATGGCCGGCATTCGTTTTTTCCGGTTGGCCAGGATTAAGCTATGGTAGCTTTAGTGCTGAGATAGTTGCTTTTGATAAAACGATAGCTCCAAATGGAAAATTCAGGGTGTTGGCTGTTAATAAAAATAAACCATGGCCCTATGCTTTACAGATAGGTGGTGGAGTGAAAGGTTATGCGTTGCTTAAAAACGTTCCTGTCATCTATGAATTATGGAGAAAAGCAAACGGTTTTCCTCCCGAGTTTTATAAAAAATCTGAAATCGATGAAACAGCTGAATCCTATAAAAAGTAATTGGTTAGCCGCATATGTTCTTTTACTAAGCAATTCATGCTTCGGCCAATCCGAGCAAATGACCTTTAACGGCTTTGTAACTTCAATGAAAAAAGAGCATCCACTAGCACTACGGGCGGAGAATAACATTGATTATGCGAATGCTCAATTTAACGCAGCCAGAGGAAATTATGATCCTTTTTTAAGTTCATCCATAGAAAGTAAACAGTTCAATTCATTAAATTATTTCACGTATGGGGAAGCAGAGCTGAAACAACCAATCTATACATCACAGTTCCTGAAGATGGGTTATCAGTATGGGCAAGGTGTAAAATTAAATCCCGAAAACTCGACCCCTTCTGCAGGATTACCCTATGCTGGAGTTGAGATAAGTTTGTTACAAGGGTTCACATTCGACAAACGACGTGGAGAAATCATTAAATCGCGGTTTTATATTGATTTTTACGACGCAGAACGGAAAATCCAATTGAACGATTTGCTGTTTATGGCGAGTAACACCTATATAGATGCAGTGTATGCGCGTAAAATAAATAATATCCATACCTACTTTGCAAATCTTGCCAGCCAGCGTTTAAGAGGAATTAATGAACTTGCTGTAATTGGTGAGAAACCCGCCATCGATACGATCGAAGCTTCCATATTCCTGCAAGGGCGACTATTGGATAAGCAGGCCAGCGAAATAGAGAAAGCAAAACGATTGAATGAAATACTGGCTTTATACATGGCTAATGAATCATTTAAATCAACACCTGTTATTTCAGATAGCCTGGAACAATTGTATCTTTTAAGTGTGAGTGCTGCGCGATCCATGCTTCTTAATGAATCCAGCCTCAACCCCATCATTTCACAATATACTGCTAAACAAAAAATACTGGAAACAGAAGCCCGCTTGAAACGCGAAATGATAAAACCAGTTTTGAATGTAAGTTACAACTTTTTAAGTGACTCAAAGTCGGCCGTAATCGCTATGAGCCCCAATAACTATAAATGGAACGCTACGTTCGCCTTTCCTCTTTTTTTGCGTAAACCGATTAATGAGTACAGAATGGCCAGGCTGATCGCACAAAACAATGAATTTGAAGTTTTTAACAAACAAAGCCAATTGAACTATAAGCGAAAATATATTGCCAACACGATCGGAGTGGTGGCCGATCAAATTTCAAACGCGGAGAAAGCAGCTGCCTATAGTAAAATACTTTTAGAAGCTGAAAAATTAAAATTTATAAATGGTGAAAGCTCATTATTCCTACTCAATGCAAGAGAGAACAAATGGCTTGAAACGGAGCTGAAACTAGCTGAATACAAACTAAAATTTACTAAAACCACTATGGAACTAATTTATATTGACGGTAACCTTAACTATCAATTATAAAAACAGATTAAATAGGTGTTCTTTTAAAAAAGATGACAGATAGAAAATGTATGTTCATTTGTTAAATGAGTTAAATCAACTTTACGACACTGGTCATCTCTTTGATGAGTCAGAATGCTTTCGAATCTTATAGTGGGTAATAAATACTAGCGATATGATAAAAATCATTTTTTTATATTTTTTCCTACCTTTCTTAGACTTTTCTTTTTGATTTTATTTTTTGTTAAATCTAAGTAGATTAATAACATTTTTATATAATGTATCCAATAACCCAATGTGTGAAAACATTATTTGGAGGTGTAAAAGGTCACAGTCTCATTTACACACTTTGAAATCTTTAATCTGGTGATTCTATTAATTCGTACGTATCATTTTTAAAGAATATTATGATCAAACCTAACATACCGCCCAATGAGGCACAACGGTTAAAAGAGTTGGAAAGGTATCAACTGATCGGTACAGCCGAAGATGAAGATTTTGACTTTATAACCTCTATGGCTGCTCAAATTACCAATTCAAAAATTTCTTTGGTCTCTTTCGTACTGGAAGATATGCAATGGTTTCTATCCCATCACGGCCTTATGGCACGAGAGGCTTCCAGGGAATATTCCTTTTGCGGACATGCGATAAATAAACCTGAAGAGATTCTCATAGTTGAAGACGCCAGAAAAGACGAGCGGTTCTGGGATAACCCCAATACCACAAAAGATCCTTACGTGATATTTTATGCTGGTGTTCCTTTAGTCACGCCAAATGGGTTGCCGTTGGGAACATTATGCGTAGTCGATGACAGACCTAAGAGTCTTAGCACAAATCAAATCGACCAACTTAAAAAACTAGCAAAGCAAACACTAAATCTTCTGCAGCTTAGACGTAACCAATTGGAATTGAATAAAACCAATGAAGAACTAAAAAAGAATATTGAATTAGTTAAAATTGCCAACAATGAATTAAAAACATTTTCGTATACGGTTGCTCATGATCTGAGGGCCCCACTAAGAGCCATGAATGGTTATGCAGAAATGTTGATTAGGGATTACGGTGAAAAATTAGATCAAGAGGCAAAACGGCTCATCAATAACATCACTCAAAATGCTTCAAGAATGGGGCGGTTAATTGATGATTTACTTTCTTTTTCAAGATTGGGAAGAAAAGAATTAAACGTAACTAAAGTATGTATGGACGACCTTACAAAAGAAGTGTTTGTTGAGTTAAATAAGACCATTGACAATAAAGTGGATATACGTATAAGCGAACTTCCGGATGTGATGGGTGACCATAATTTATTATATCAGGTGATGATGAATCTGATTTCAAATGCAATTAAATATTCATCTAAAAAAGAAAACCCCATTATTGAGCTATTTTCGGAATTTAAAAATGGAGAAACTATTTTTGTTATAAAAGACAATGGGAGCGGTTTTGATATGAAGTATTCAGGTAAACTCTTTAATGTATTTCAAAGATTACATGCTGATGACGAGTTTGACGGTAATGGAATAGGCTTAGCCACTGTAAGCCGTATCATTGCCAAGCACGGCGGAAGGATATGGGCAGAAGGGCAAGTGAATGTTGGAGCTACTTTTTACTTTACATTACCAATTAATAAGAAATAGTTAACTCCTCTTTAGAGGAGTATGCGAACACTTCCATTTTCCGACCTTCCTTTTTTTTGCAATCATGCAATCGTTTTTATTTCAGTCGCACCTCAACAGTTTCAGATCATGGGGGAATGTGACGAAAGTCATCATAAAGTTCGTGTTATTACCTGAACTTTGTTATGTAAACTAAAAAAACGACACAATGAAAAAGAATATGGGACTTGCAGACAAAATTATCTGGCTGCTTATCGTAACCGCTATAGCAATACTTTATTTCACTGGAGTTATCCATGGAGCCCTTGCAATGATACTTGGAATTATTGCAGTGGTTTTTGTTGCAACCAGCGTCATGGGTTATTGTCCGCTCTATCTGATTTTTGGTATTTCAACAATAAAAAAGCAGGGCACGAAGAGAGAAGTGTAACATTGGTCACCGTTTTTTATTTTCAATTCACCGAAATTTGTAATAAAAAATCAGAGCATGAAACCTTCAAAAACAATAATTGATGTTCGCACCCCTGGAGAATTCAGAGGAGGAAACGCTAGCGGCAGTATCAACATTCCGCTCAATGAAATTCATCTTCATTTAGATGAAATAAAAAAAATGCCCCAACCGCTTATTTTGTGCTGCGCAAGCGGCAATCGCAGTTCGCAGGCAACGATATTACTCCGGAGTAAGGGCATTGCCTGTGAAAACGGAGGAAGCTGGTACAACTTGCAAAAATAAAATCAGAGCATATGGAACCACATTACTATAATGTAGAAATAAACTGGAACACGGATCGTAAAGGAATCATGTGTTCACCGGAATTGGAAAAGGAAGGAGGTAGTTGCATTGAAGTAGCCACACCACCTGAATTTCCAAAGGGATTAGCAGGAATATGGTCGCCCGAACATTTATTCACTGCTGCTGTGAGCAGCTGTTTAATGACAACATTTTTATCTGTCGCCGAAAATTCAAAATTGCATTTTATTCATTTTACCTGTAAATCCAAAGGCAAACTGGAACTGGTGGATGGAAGATTTGTAATGAGCGAAATCACACTTGAACCAATTGTGACCATTAATGATGAAAAAGATCGTGAAAAGACAGAACGGGTTTTACTGAAATCGGAAACAGCCTGCCTTATTTCCAATTCTATTAAGTCGAAGGTTACCATGCTTCCGTGTATTAGGTTAAAAGAAAAGAAATAGATTTATCACCTTATGAAATGAAAATATGAAAAAGCGGTTATTTTCTAATTGGACATTTGTAAGAGCAGTATATCTCGTTCTGGGAACACTGATACTCATGCAAGCTATTATAACGCATCAATGGTTGGGCATTTTGCTTGGCGGATACCTTGCATCCATGGGTTTGTTTGCGTTTGGTTGTGCTGCGGGAAATTGTTCTGTTGACATTGATAAAAAAGAATGACACGGATTACGAAAACTGATAATAATCAGCTACCATCCTGATACCGCTCATTTCCAATGCGACGTTGCCACCCTAATTTTGTTTTGGTTATAAGAGGGATGGTTATCAGATGCAGCAATAGGAATGAATCATTTACTACCTACTGCGCTGATCACTTCTTATGTTCAACTTAAAATCTGTAATTATGGAAACAACTATTAAAACTTCAAACCTACAATCGTCTCGTACGGTAAACAGTAAAGATGAATCTTCATTTTTTGCAACATTATTTAATGATGCTGAAAAAAATCGCTTTGGTATTATTCCTATTCTTATCATTGTAATTGCTTGTATCGGAGGATTCACGGCAGCGTTTGGTGCGGGAGATAGTGCATTTGAGCTTGGTCTTGTTATTTTTCCGACCGTTATTGCATTGGCTTTGACCTTGGCCGTTGCTCCCATGCGTCTCATTCTTTGGGTAAGCACCCTTTCCATATTAATTGATTTAATTGTATTCATTCTTTAGTGTATTCAGTCGTATAAAATTCACAGCATGCCTATCTATCAAAAACTAGGAACGGTGCCACAGAAACGTCACACCGTATTTCGCCAAAAGGATGGCGGATTATATCAGGAAGAACTTTTTGGAACAGAAGGGTTTTCAAGTACATCTTCGTTGGTTTATCATATCTATCCTCCAACAATGGTAAAGTCGGTTGGAAAATCGTATTCGGTAAGGCCGGAAATAGGGATCGAAGAAAATATGAAAGCACTTAGTTTTACAGGGATCGATGTGAAGCCGGAAGAAGATTATCTGGAAAGCCGTAACGTGTTCTTTTTTAATGATGATATGCACATTGGTATGGCTGCCCCAAGCCAGTCCATGGAAGAATATTTTTTTAAAAATGCGGATGCGGATGAAATGCTTTTTATTCATAAAGGGAGCGGACAATGCAAAACCATGTATGGTACGGTTGACTTTGAATACGGTGATTACATCATTATACCGCGAGGTACCGTGTATCAGTTGAAATTTGCTACAACGGATAATAAAATTTTATTTGTTGAATCTCACAGTCCGATAAGAACCCCGAAACGGTATCGCAATGAATTCGGTCAGTTACTTGAGCATTCTCCTTTTTGCGAACGTGATTTCAAAATGCCACATACACTGGAAACACATGATGAAAAAGGTGATTTTAAAATAATGATTAAAAAGCGAGGATTAATTTATCCTTACACTTATGAAACGCATCCATTCGATTTGATCGGCTGGGATGGTTACAATTATCCATATGCTTTTTCCATATTCAATTTCGAACCCATTACAGGTAGAATACACATGCCACCTCCGGTTCATCAGCAATTTGAAGGGAAGAATTTTGTGATATGTTCGTTCGTTCCACGCATGTATGATTATCATCCACAAGCTATACCAGCGCCTTATCATCACAGTAATGTAGATGCAGATGAAATTTTATACTATGTGGATGGCGATTTTATGAGCCGTAACAATATAAAGGCCGGTCAATTTACCTTGCATCCCGGAGGTGTTCCACATGGGCCGCATCCAGGAGCGATTGAAAGAAGCATTGGCAAAAAGGAAACCAAGGAGTTAGCTGTTATGATAGATCCGTTCAATCCTTTAAAAATCAGTAAAACGGCTTTAAAACATGAGGTGAAAGATTATTATAAATCTTGGATACAAGAGCCGGAATATTCAAA
>DAORKB010000146.1:0-8814 GCA_035439365.1 Bacteroidia bacterium | reverse complement strand
TAAATTAAGTGGCTTAGCTAGGCAGGAACCACATTCCATAATTTAGTCTGTATAAAATCTAAAGGAATAATTTTTGTTGGGGAATTTTTTATGCTTCGTCGGCATTAAAGTGTTTGTGATCGTTTTTTATTAATTTATTTAACCTCGTAACATGGATAGAACCCTACCTTATTTTTTAAGAATTTCATTTATCTTCTCTCTTTTTCTCTTTCTTTTTTCTTTAAAATCAAAGGGGCAAAGTTGTGCGAATTATTCTGTTTCGTACAGGCACATCTTCTTTTGTTTGTAGAAATACAGCTTCCAATCTATACCACTCAATCGTATATAACACTAAATAATACTGATATTTTAAGGCCACATCAGGTTTTTGGGGCGTAGGAGAATAAACTTGTTGGGTTTGAAAAACCTTAATTCAAATCTTAAAGATTAAATTACGTATAAAAAATAAAACCCAACAGGTTTTTAAAACCTGTCGGGTTACAATAAAAAATGTCCCTATTTACCAATCCCAAACAACGAGTTCTTTTACTTTGGAATGAACCCTGAATATTTGTTTAATCGTGTGTTTAAGACGTACAAAAGCAGTTTCATTTTTCACGATAAAGTTAAATGCGTCATATTTAATACAATTTACTGCAATGTCAACATTTTCGTAAGAGGATAGGATAATTACTTGTATATTCGGATTAAGCTCCTTAATTTTAATAAGAATATTAAATCCATTTACCGATTCCTTTTTTTCTCCGTTTAAGAAGTAATCCAACACAACAATATCTGGGTTTAAGTGTAGATTGTTTAAACATTCTTCACCGGTATCAAAGGTCATGATTTCAAAATTTTCGTTTTTTTTGAACTCATTCTCCAATGCTTTTAAATACATTTGATCGTCATCGACCAAAAATATTTTTATTTTAGTTGTTTCGTCCATATAATTTTTTTTGCAGTTTAAGTGTGTTTGTAGAGAAAGTATTTTTTGCGAATTTAGTAATTAAAGTGTTGGGTTTAAATAATTGATTAACAATCTATAATCGCACCAAATTTATAATAAAGAGGGGGAATTTTGGAAAAACATTTATTGAGTAAATCTACTTTTTTACGTGGGCTTCAATGTCCAAAATCATTATACCTTTATAAAAATTTCATTCAGTTACGTGATCAACCTTCCACAGAACAAAAAGCGATTTTCAATAGGGGGAATAAAGTAGGATTGCTTGCCCGGCAATTTTTTCCAGGTGGAATAGATGCTACACCCGCTCCGAGGTCAGATAATATGGCAGCGATTGCTAAAACCAAACAGCTCATTGAACAGGGGGTGAAAATTATTTACGAAGCCGCATTTCAGTACAATGGAGTGTTAGCAATTTTAGATATTTTGGTTCAGGAGCAAGGAATATGGTATGCCTATGAAGTAAAAAGTTCCACAAAAATTACCCAAACATATATACTGGATGCATCACTTCAATATTGGGTTATTACAAATTCAGGGTTGTTACTTGCTGATTTTTCATTGATGCACATTAATAATCAATATATCAGAAATGGTGAAATAAATGTAAAAGCGTTATTTGCTGTAAAATCAGTGAAGGAAGCGGTATTAAAAAATCAATCGTTCATTGATGAAAAAGTAATTGCGAATTTAAATATCATTTCAAAAAGAGAAATGCCACAAGTCGGAATAGGAGAACATTGTTTTATTCCCTACAGTTGCGATTTTATGGGAACTTGCTGGAAGAGTGTTCCACCGGATTCTGTTTTTGAAATAACAGGAATATCAAAAGCAGAGCAGTTTCAACTATATCAAAGCGGGTATGAAACAATTGTAGAAGTTCCTAAGAATAATGCATTGGATAAAAATGCAAACATCCATATTGAAACATTTAAAGCAAAAAAAGCCCGGATCTATAAAAAAGAAATAGAGGAGTTTTTAGATCAAATTCGTTACCCTTTGTTTTTTATGGATTTTGAAAGTTTCATGCCGGCTATTCCGATCTTTGACAAGACGAAGGCCTATCAACATATCCCGTTTCAATATTCATTACATGTAAAAGAAAAAAAAGACGGCTCTTTACACCATTTAGAATTTTTGGCTGAGCAAGGTGTTGATCCGAGGTTGACATTTTTAACGGCACTCTTAAAACATACCGAAACCTCCCAAACAATTTTGGTTTATGATGCATTGATGGAAAGGAATATTTTGAACGGGTTAAAAAAAGACTTCCCCGTGTATGCTTCAGAAATTGATCTGCGTCTATCACGTATTGTTGATTTGGTGCATCCATTTGTGGAGCGTTACTTTTACCATCCGGCCATGAAGAATTCGGTATCGATAAAAAATGTACTTCCTGCGTTGGTACCGGAATTAAATTATACGAATTTGACGATTTCAAGCGGAAGCATTGCCATGACAGCCTTTGAACAATTACAGCGGGAGACTGATTTACTCAAAATTATTGACATTCGGGAGCAGTTATTTGCTTATTGCAAGATGGATACACTTGCAATGGTGAAAATTTTTGAAGTTTTGGAAAAGGCTGTAAGTTAATATAAACAGCCCTTTTAAAGCTAAAGAAACCCCAAAAAGGGCGTAAAAAGTTGGGTTACATACTATGTTTATAATTTTCTCGTTAAAACACCTGTTAACTATTTGAATTTTCATAATTTTGAAGGATGGTGAATTTAAAAAGGTTGATTTTTACAATAGCAGTCCTTGTTGCAGTTTCCTATGAAGGAAAATCTCAAAATGTAGGTGTTGGTGCAGATGTGATGTATAATTTTCAGACTGAAAGTTTTGGTGCTGGTGTTCGCGTGAATGTTTTTCCGAATAACCGGCTAAGCATTGTTCCGCAAGCTTCTTATTACTTTTCATTTAATAAGGTTGAAGAGTATTACCTCGGGCTCTCATTAGAGTATAAGGTGATTCAAAGAGAAAAAATAAATCTTTATGTGCTTGGGCATGGTGCTTATAATAATTGGATCAGTTATGAGCGTTCACCCATGGAAGGTGCAAAACCAAATAATTGGAACGGAGAGCTAGGGCTTGGAATCTCTAACAACAAGTGCCTGCGCCCTTTTTTAGAATATCGTTATAATTTTAATTTCAAAGAGACACATTTAAGACTGGGTCTTTTATACATTTTCGGATGTAATACCAGATCAAAAGCAGATCGGTGTGCAGCCTATTGATTAATTTTTGCGTCATAATAAAAGCAGGATCGTTTTTTCTATTAAATTATAAACTAATATCAGACAATTATGAAGAAGGTAAACATCGTTTCTAAAATCTCCATCCTCCTGGTACTTTTCTCAAGCATGTTTTATTTTGGGTGTAAAAAAGACAGGATACAAGAAAAGACGCTGAATTCGTACGACTCTCCAGATTCTTATTTGGATAGCAAACAACCGGAAGAACAAACACGTGAAATTGATAGTACTGGTACTGGTCCAATTCAAGGTAATCAAGGAACAAAAATCTGGGGAACAGATCCTCACAGTTGTTTCAGATATCTGACAGATACAACAACTGTTTATTTCCCTTACACATTAAAGTTGGTAGAGTTATACAAACCAAAAGATATGATCTACTATCGTATGCCAACGGTGGCTTCCGGAAAAATTTTGAGAACAGGTGGCGAAATAAGATTGCGCGCATTTAAAAACTCAAAAGAGTTGGCCATTAAAACGAATGCAAGCTGCCAAATGAAAATAGAATTGAAAAATCCGGTTCAGGAAAGTGGAATGAAGGTTTTTTATGGTTTTACAAATGGTGCAGGTCGTCCTGATTGGACCGAATCTACCGGAACATTCACTCCAATTTCAACTGGATATGAAGGATATACAAAACAGTTTGGTTGGATCAATTGTGGTGCGTTTGCAGATTCTTCCAGCTCTGCTACGGTATCACTAAGTTCAAGTGTTGATGAATTGACGAATATCCGTTTCTTTATTTACATTCCAAAAACAAAAACAGTGATGGAAGTATACAATACCGTTTCAGAAAATATTCCAACTGGTTCGGATATAAAAATTATAGGAATTGCAATGCAGGGAAGTAATCTTTTCTACTTCTATAATGCTCAAAAATTAACTGCTTCTACAACAGTTGAAGTGGAAATGCAGGCAACTTCTGATCCTCAGTTAACACAATTGTTAGACGGATTGTAATAAGAACTAGAAGAATTATAAAAGAAAACCCCTGCTTTAGTTTAAAGCAGGGGTTTTCTTTTTAGTAGGTTGTGTGTATAGTGTCAGTTCGAGTGGAGTCGAAAACTGTGAGTAGCTTAGAAAGCAAACAGATTCTACAATTCCGTTGCATTAAAAGTATCACCACCTTTTATTGTTCCGCTTTCAAATCCCTTTTTAAACCATCTCATTCGTTGTTCGGATGTACCATGTGTAAATGCATCCGGAACAACATAACCTTGTGCCTGTTTTTGCAAACGATCATCACCAATAGCATTTGCTGCGTTCAACGCTTCATCTATGTCACCTTCTTCCAATATATTTTTGCGTTGAATATAATGTGCCCAAACACCTGCAAAGTAATCGGCCTGTAATTCAAGTTTTACAGATAATTCATTGGCTTCTTTTTTATCCAGTTGGCTTTGTTGTTCATGAACCTGATCGGAGATGTGCAGTAGGTGTTGAACATGATGCCCCACTTCATGTGCAATAACATAAGCCATTGCAAAGTCACCCGGAGCTTTAAATCTATTTTTTAATTCATCATAAAAGCTTAAGTCAATATACACCCTGCTGTCCGAAGGGCAATAAAACGGACCTGTTGCAGCGCTTGCAAATCCACATCCGGAGCGATCATTACCGGTAAAAAGAACAAGTTTAGGTTCGACATAATTTTTGTGCAATTGCTCGTCAAACAATTTTGTCCAAACATCCTCTGTTTCAGCTAAAACAACAGAAACAAATTTTGCGTTTTGTTCCTCATTTGCAGAAGGAGTATATTCTGTTTGTTGCTGTGTAGCATCTGTATTCAGATACTCCAGCGGATTTTTTCCGGTAATTAAACTAATGATGAGGACGATTACAACGGTTCCTATACTGCCGCCAATAGCCATTCCGCCGCCTTTTCCACGGCGGTCCTCTACATTATTACTTGATCTGCCACCTTGCCAACGCATGTTTTAATTTGTTTTAAAAGAATTAAACAGTAGTGAGAATTTTTTGGTTTGTACCAAGGTAAATCCTGTGCCAGAATAAATTAATATTACGTATTACATCTTTAGAATCGCTCTAATCCGGAGAAATAGAAATCACCTTCAATTGCAGCATTTTCATCGCTGTCGGATCCGTGAACAGCATTAGCAGCAATAGATTTAGCGTAAATTTTACGGATGGTTCCGTCAGCTGCTTTTGTAGGATCAGTAGCACCAATTAATGTTCTGAAATCGGCAACAGCATTTTGTTTTTCCAAAATAGCAGCTACAATAGGGCCTGATGACATATATTGAACAAGTTCACCGTAAAATGGACGCTCTTTATGTACTTCATAAAACTTACCTGCTGCTTCTGCAGATAACTTTGTGTATTTCATTGCCACAATGCGAAATCCTGCCTCATTGATCATTTTTAAAATTCCGCCTATATATCCATTCGCCACGGCGTCAGGTTTAATCATTGTAAATGTTCTGTTCGTTGCCATCTTTTGAGCTATTTTAATGTTAGTTTGGTTAATCTGTATTTTTTGTTTTGAAATTCGCTGCGAAATTAAATAAATTATTCATAAGAATAGCTGTGGGAAACTGTTTATTTTGGTTTATAACTATGTTTAAAATGATTCCTTAAATACCGTATTTTTGTTTTTCTAAATCTATACATGTGACCGCAACCGAAATAAAAAAAGTAAAAGCACTTTTAAGTAAACCAAAAAACATTGTAATCGTTACCCATTGGTCGCCCGATGGTGATGCCATGGGTTCCTCGCTTGGATTATACAATTATTTGCTTCTTAAAAAACATAAGGTTCAAGTCGTTACTCCCAATGATTATCCTGATTTCCTCAACTGGCTGCCAGGAAACAAGAAAGTAATTAACTTTTCTGCAGATGCAAAAGCTGCTACTTTAAAAGTTGCAAAAGCTGATTTTATTTTTTGCCTGGATTTCAATTCACTTAAACGTATTGATTTATTGGGGCAAGAGGTAGCGAAGTCGGATGTTCCCAAGATGATTATTGATCACCACCTGCAACCGGAAGATTTTGCGGATTTTTTACTTCATGATGTAAAAGCCTCTTCCACTTGTGAATTGATTTATGATTTCATTGAATTATTGGGCGATAAAAAGAAAATAACAAAAGAGGTTGCGGATTGTTTGTATACAGGCATCATGACAGATACCGGATCATTTCGATACCCATCCACCACTGCAAGAACACACACTGTTGTTGCCGAGTTAATTAAGGCAGGAGCCGAAAACGGTGCGATACACCGGCTGGTGTATGATAACAATACAGAAAATCGTTTAAAATTATTAGGCTATTGCTTGAGTGAAAAATTAAATGTGATTGAAGAATACAGTGCTGCTTATTTTTATCTGGATCAGCATGATCTGGAAAAATTCAATTATAAAAAAGGAGATACAGAAGGGATTGTAAACTATCCGCTTTCCATTAAGTCAGTTCAATTTTCGGCCTTCTTTGTTGAACGCGACGGGATTATTAAAATATCATTTCGTTCGAAAGGGAAGTTTGATGTCAACAAATTTGCCAGGGATCATTTTAATGGTGGTGGACATGCCAATGCTGCCGGTGGAATGAGCAACCTGTCTATAAAAGAAACGATTGCAAAATTTATTGAAGTATTGCCGGCTTATCACAAGCAATTAAGCGTCAAAAAAAAATAATTACATGAAAGCAATACATTATTTGATCGCTTTATTTATTGCAATGAGTGCGATTTCGTGCAAACAAAGTGCACAGCAACCAAGCAAGAATGTGAATATAAAAAGCACGGAGTTTCAGAATAAACTGATCGAAGCAAATAAAATGTATGTGAAACAGGAGAGCGATGAGATTGATCAATATGTGAAACGCAAAAACTGGAACATGACGGTTACCGGTACAGGGTTGAGATATATGATTACATCGAGTGGTGGTGGAGCCCCTGTTAAAACAGATCAAATTGTAAAAGTTAATTATAAAATCATTTTATTGGATGGGCGGGTTTGCTATAGTTCAGATTCGTTGGGGCCTAAAGAGTTTGTTGTTGGTGCCGACAATGTAGAGACTGGATTACATGAAGGGATTCAATATTTGCATGTAGGAGATAGAGCAACGTTGATTTTACCATCTCATCTTGCACATGGATTAATTGGTGATGAGAGTAAGATTCCGCCTAAGGCTTCTGTTATTTATGAATTAGAATTATTATCAGTAAAAGATCGTGTTAAAAAGTAGTCACATATTTTTAATTATTGTGCTGTTCGGGTGTATTGCTTGTAATAAAAACTCGAAGTATAAAGGTTATTCCGAAAATGCCAATGGCTTGTTCTACAAGTTACAAATGATTGGTGAAGGCAAACGCAAACCAACCGCCGGCGATTTTCTGCAGTTGGTAATCACCTATAAAACAGAGAAAGATTCTGTTTTCCTCGAATCCTGCTCCTACAATGAAACGGGAATGGTTATTTTACCATTTAAACAATCTTCATTCAAAGGGAGTTTTGAAGAAGGGTTGGTAAGTATGAATGAAGGTGATAGTGTTTCTTTTATCGTAAATTCAGACTCGTTGTTCCACCGTTTTTTTAAAACACCTGTGCCTTTTTTCTTAGCAATGGATAGTGTTGTAAAAATGGAAGTAAAGCTGCACAAAATTTTGAATAAAGAAGAGTATGCAACCGAGTTACGACGTTTTCAATTGATGATAGAAGACCGCGATATAGAAGAGCAACGTAAATTGCGAACCTATCTGGATACCAACAATACAAAATATTCGGTACTCAATAATGGGATGTATTACATACCTATAAAACAAGGCAAAGGGACTTGTGCCTGCAACGGAGATGTATTGAAAATCAATTACAAAGGATACTTTTTAAATGGTAAACAATTTGAATCAACGTATGACAGGGGGCAACCTCTTGAGTTTACGTTTGGAGAGCAGGGACAGGTTATAAAAGGTTTGGAAAAGGCAATAAGTTTAATGAACGAAGGTGAGAAAGCAAAATTTATTATACCTTCGCAACTTGCTTATGGGGGAGATGGATCATCGACCGGAATTATTCCACCATATACAACTGTTATTTATGAGGTGGAGCTCGTGAAAAGAAACTAAACTTAAATCAACAATAAAATTCAGATGAAAAAGCAATTTTTTAAAATGGGGATTACCGCTGTTGTGATTGGATTTGCAATGACTTCATGCAAAAATTCTCCTTATCCAGGTTATGAAGAATCAGAAACAGGTGTATATACAAAATTTTATAAACACGATGAAAATGGTGTAAAACCTAAAGAAGGTGATGTAGTAAGGGTGACTTTGCTTGTTAAAGATAGCAAAGACTCTGTTTTATCTAATTCAAAAGAACAGGATCCTACTCGCCCTCCCGGTGTAGATTATTTTGAAATGGAACTCACAAAATCTCCATACAAAGGAAGTATCCAGGATGGTATAGCATCTATGTCAGTAGGAGATAGCGCCAGCTTTTTGATAGCTGTTGACTCGATGTTTAAAGGAAGACAAATACCTCCTTTCATAAAAAAAGGAACGATGTTAACCTACACGTTGAAACTTCGCAAAATTATAAGCAAAGAAGAGTTGATGAAAGAGGAAGCGAAGAGAAAAGAAGAGGAAACAGCAATGA
>DAORKB010000145.1:0-8824 GCA_035439365.1 Bacteroidia bacterium | reverse complement strand
TTATTTTACATCGATAATAAATTACTTCGTTTAGGTGTTTCTGCAACCATTGTTGGTGCCGGTTCAACCAAGTATATTAAAACAAATGGTACACTTGCAGATGCGGGCGTTACAAAAACATATCCAACCGGGGCACATGATTTTACATTTGCGATTGGTGTGGCAGGTAAATACACACCTGTCAGATATAATGTTACCGCTAATACGGATGCAGCAGGTGGAACAATAACCATAAAACCTGTTAACACAAAACACCCAACAACAACCGATGCCAGCAATTTAGAGTTGGCGTACTATTGGAATGTTGTGAGTACTGGATTTGCAACGGGCTTGAGCGTTACCTATGTATACAATTATATTCATTCAGATGTGAATGGTACGGAAGCTAGTTATGTAGCCGGTCGCTACTACAATGGTGGATGGAACTCGGTTCCGGAAGCTTCAACATCTGTAACACCGGCTTCTGATTATTTTACATTTACTTCGAAAAATTACATTACAGGAGATTATACAACGGGTGAAGCAAGTGAATTCCAAACCATCCGTACATTTTACAGTTTAACTTCCGGAAATTGGGATAACCCGGGAGGGAATATATGGTCGTACTCATCCGGTGGAGCTCCTGTTGCTGCAGTACCTAATGGCAACCCGGTTGTAATTGAATCCAGTCATACAATTACTGTAAATACCGATTCAAAATCAGCTGTATCAGTAACTTTTTCAACGAGTAGTGGTATTCTTGATTTAGGCTCAACGATCGGACATAACTTCGGAACAGTTACAGGAACGGGAAAAATTAAGCAAAGCGCTACAGCAGGTGGTGCATACATCTTTCCAGGTGGTGTCTTTACATCCTTTATGACTGCTAACAATGGAACATTTGAGTTTGGCGGTGCAACAAATGGCACACTACCTTCTCAAGCCACTTATAACAATGTGTTGTTAACCGGTGCATCTACCAAAACAATTTCTGCGGATATGACCATAAATGGAACATTAACCATCTCTGCCGGTGTATTGAGAAATACAACAAACAATAAAAATATCAACCTAAAAGGTGATTGGGTTAACAGTGTTGGTGCCGGTGGGTTTTTATGTGGTACTGGCACCACGACACTAAGCGGTTCATCGGCGCAACAAATTACCAATGCAGGAGGAGAAACATATTACAATTTGACAATTTCTTCTAATGGTATAACACTTAACAATCCTGTAAGTGTGGGAGGAACACTCAATTTGACAAGTGGAAATATTACGCTTGGCACAAATGATTTGACCATTTCCAGTGGTAATGCAATTACTGGTTACAGCTCAAGCAGCTATGTTGTAACAAATAGTACCGGCACACTTAAAATCAATAATCTGACAACAGCCCGGGTTTTTCCAATCGGTAAAAGCGCAACAAGTTATACACCTGCAACCATTGCAAATGTTACTGGTGCAGCCGATCAGTTTTCAGCAAGAGCAACAAATAATATTTTGAAACAAGGAACTTCAGGAGCTACGGTAACGACAGATGTTGTGGGACAAACCTGGTTTTTTGATGAAGCAGTAGCCGGTGGATCCATTGCAACAATTACATTGCAGTGGAACGGCTCGGATGAATTATCCGGATTTGACCGTACAGATTGCCATGTGAGCCATTATATTTCCGGTGCATGGGACAATCCCCCTGGACTTGCTGCCAGTGGCAGTGATCCATATACCGTTTCACGGAGTGGTATTACATCCTTCTCGCCATTTGGAGTAGAAGAAGCAACTCCTCATCCACTGCCAATCGAACTTTTATTTTTCAATGCAAAATTAAATGGAGATAAAAAAGTGGATTTAACCTGGGCCACAGCCTCTGAAACCAATAACGACTTTTTTACAATTGAAAAAACAAGAGATGGAATTTCTTTTGAGAGTGTTGCTTTGCTGGATGGAAAAGGTAACAGCAGAGTAAGAATTAATTACAATGAATTGGATGTAAATCCATATGAAGGTGTATCCTATTACCGTCTGAAACAAACTGATTTTGATGGAAAATACGAATACTCCAGTCTTGTCAGTATTGAAAATTCAAGCGCAGAAAATAATTATTTGAATGTGTTTCCAAATCCTTCATCTGGTGGAACAGTAAGTATCAATATACAAGGAAATAAATCCGAACAGGTAACCGTTCAATTGATAGATTTACTTGGTAAAGTCGTTTATTCAAATGTAATGGAATTAAGCAATGATGGTATCTCTACAATTACAATCGATCAATTACCAAATCTTGTTTCCGGAATTTATCATGTAACTGCCGTAAAAAATGATAAAGTGTATACCGGAAAAGTAATAATAGAGTAGGGATGTGTTTTTTAAAGAAATACTGATTAAAACAGTGATATTCTGCGTGCGTATGCTGTCCGTTCTGTAAATTTTAAAATTGCTACACTCCCACAATCAAGCTTTCTGCTATTTTTGGACTGATTAATATATCCTTTTTGTTGCAACTAATTAACATCGATCCGTCAAACTCTTCAATGGATTTAATAGTAACCACAGAACTGATTAAAAGCTGATGCTTTTCCAGATATTTTAGGAAAACAGGAGAGTGATCCGTTACTCCCATAATCTTATAATTGTTCTTCATTTTTCCTTCTGCAAGAGGGATAAAATTACTGATTTTAATTTTTCCCTTTTCATCCGGGATCGGTTCTCCGTGTGGATCATAGCTAGGATTGCCTAAAATAGAGGAAAGTTTATTGATGAGTTTATCATTCTGGATATGTTCTAATTCTTCAGCAATTTCATGTACTTCATCCCAACCAAAACCAAGCTCTTTTACAAGATACGTTTCCCAAATTCGGTGTCTTCTTACAATATTTAAAGCCATTTTAGCGCCCGTGGTGGTTAGACGTGTACCATATGATTTCTCATAAATGACATATTTTAATTCGTGCAGCTTTCGTAGCCCTTCTGTTACAGTTGCCGGACTAAGATCTAATTTATCAGCCAGTTCTTTATTGGCAACTAAAACAGAATTGTCGGATGATAAGTTATAAATGGTTTTTAAGTAGTTTTCTATCGTCTCTGGTCTCATAAAAAAATAAATTAGGTATACCAAAAATAATAATTTAATTGTCAAAAAACATGCTCAGCTTTGCATAAAATTTAAAAGTAGATGAAACGAATCAGCATAGTTGTAATTTTGGCATTCTTGATTGTATTGGGTTGTAAAAAAATAATGCCGCCAGAACCCAAGGATGATGAAATATTGGATGGTCCGGTCGAAGGGTTGACGAGCGAGGAGAAATTGCAGTTTTTAAACGGTGACAGAGCATTTAACGACGATATTTTCAACGCTCAAAATGGGCTTGGGCCCATTTTCGTTGCCAATTCATGTGGCAGTTGTCACGCAGGTGATGGAAAAGGGCATCCATTTGCCATACTTACCCGATTTGGACAAACAGATAGTACCGGAAATCATTATATGGAGCACGGAGCACCGCAGCTTCAAACCAGAGCCATACCAGGTTATGTGCCAGAGACCTTACCACCTAATATAGCCTTTTCAAAAATTCTTGCTCCAGCGAATACAGGTTTAGGTTTTTTAGATGCGATAAGCGATGCAACAATATTGGGACTTGCAGATCCATTGGATGCAAACGGCGACGGTATTTCAGGAGTTCCAAACTGGATCAACGTTCCGGCATACTGCCAACTAAGACCAGGAGCTATTGCTTTAAATAGCAAATACATTGGCCGCAATGGAAAAAAAGCTGGCGCATATGATTTATTGCAACAAACAGCCAATGCTTATAATCAGGATATGGGAGTTAATTCGAGTTTTGAACCATATGATACCTATTCAAAATTAGAGGTTGAGCCGGAAGTAAGCAATGCAACCATTTATGATGTCGTTTTTTATTTGAAAACATTAAAAGCTCCTGTGCAAAGAAATCAGGGAGATGCAGAGGTGCAGGCAGGAACTCAGATTTTTAAAAATATAGGTTGCAACAAATGTCATGCAGATGAATTAAAAACAGCAGATTCTAAAATTAGTGCTCTGGCCAATAAAGTGATACATCCTTATACCGATTTGTTATTACATGATATGGGCCCCGGATTGGACGACCATTATACAGAAGGTATGGCAAAAACAGCAGAATGGAGAACACCAGCCTTGTGGGGATTGGGTTTATCTAAAGATTCGCAGGGAGGCACTTATTTTTTAATGCATGATGGTAGAGCAAACTCAATTGAGGAAGCTATTTTAATGCATGGGGGAGAAGCACAACAGATCAAAATGAACTACCTGCAATTAACTGAAGGAGAGCAAAAACAATTGTTGAAATTTTTAGAAAGTCTTTAAATGGAAAGAAGAAAATTTATTAAAAATACATGCATGGTTGCTGGTATTGGTAGTATTAGCTGGTTGTTGCAGGCATGTGCAGGTCATAAATACATTACCGACTTTAATTCAACTGCAACCAACATTACGGTAAAAAAATCATCTTTTACAATAGTAAAAAAAGGAGAGAACATTCAACAAAAATTTATTTTGTTGAAACCCGATAATTTTCAGTTTCCGCTTGTTGTGTATAAACTTCAGGAAAATGAGTACAGAGCATTATTGCTTCAGTGTACGCATCAGGGGTGCGAGTTGACCCCTTATGAAACAACAATGGTATGCCCTTGTCACGGAGCCGAATTTAATCGTAAAGGAGAAGTCACCCAAGGGCCGGCGGATACCAATCTTAAATTTTTTGTAACAACTCAAGATGATGAAAACATATATATTCAATTATAAACGAATGAAATACTTTTTCCTTTTATTTTTTTGCAGCAGCTTTTTCTGCTATGCACAAATACAAACTGATACAAGCAAACTAATACGGACGCTGCCTGATACTTCAAAAGCACAAATGAATATGGATGCTGTTTACAATCGTCCATTTTTGAAATATGGTAAAATGCCGGTTGCTATTGGTGGGTATATGGAAGCAAATACATTGTATGCTGCAACGGATGGAATCTCCGAAGGTTTTTCTTTTCAAATGAGAAGATTGACATTGTTTGTTTCATCATCTATTCATTCTAAAATAAAATTTTTATCAGAAATTGAATTTGAGGATGGTGCAAAAGAAATCAATGTGGAGTTTGCTTCACTTGATGTTTTATTGCATCCATTATTTAATTTTCGTGGAGGTATCATTATGAATCCTATTGGTTCATTCAATCAAAACCATGATGGCCCCCGGTGGGAGTTTGTTGAAAGACCTATTTCTGCAACGCAATTGCTACCGGCTACTTTTAGTAATGTAGGGTTTGGTTTTTATGGAAAAATGTATAAACCAAATGTGGTTTGGGGCTATGAATTTTATTTAACAAATGGTTTTAATGATAACATAATAAGCAACAGGCAGAACAAAACATATTTACCGGCAACAAAACTGGATCGGGAGCGATTTGAAGAAAGCTTTAATGGAGAGCCGCTTTTTACAGCTAAAACATCATTTCGCTACAAGAAAATTGGAGAACTGGGAGTGTCCTATATGGGTGGGGTATATAATAAATATCAAGATGATGGAATGGTACTCGATAAGAAAAGAAGAGCGGATGTGATCGCAATTGATTTTAGTTCTCAGCTTCCAGTCTTAAATACAAACATTGTATCGGAATTTGCCTGGGTTTTTGTGGATGTTCCGCAAAGCTACACTCAGCAATATGGGAACAAGCAATACGGTGGTTTTTTAGATATTGTACAGCCGGTTATTCGTAAAAAAATGTTTGGGTTTGAAAAGGCATCTTTTAATGCAGCTATTCGTTTTGAATATGTTGATTGGAATGTAGGTAATTTCAGAGAAACGAATAAAGCGATAGCAGATGAAATTGTTGGTGTTGTTCCAGGTGTGAGTTTCAGAACATCTCCGCAAACAGTTTTACGTTTGAATTATGGATACCAATGGCAAAAAGATTTAATTGGAAATCCGGCCGCAAGAACTGCTTTTATTGAGTTTGGAATAAGTAGCTATTTTTAATAGGAAGGATAAAAACAAAGTGATTACTTTGTGTTCAAATCGTAATCACTATTGTAATATTCGTACTCATCTTCAAATCGGTGATCATATACACCATCGGCACTTTGTGAATAATTGAAGTATTCATTTTGGTAATCTAAACCTGTAGTCGAATCTAATTCACTTGGAAATAATTGTTCTCTTTCTTTTTTCATAATTTTTATTGTTTTTAATTTATACAAAGTTGGTGATGTAATTTCAAGTTAAATGCCAGTTTATATTAAGTCTGAGTTAAATTCTTATCGCCTTATTCTCAGGTTATTTAACCTAATAACGGTGATTTTGGCTTATATTCACAAGTGAGGAAATTATACCCGAAAATAGATTTAGAGAAACGCTTTTTGTACAAAAAAGTTACATAAAAAAAGGAGTTACGACAATTCGTAACTCCTTTTCAGTAAGGGTTGTTTTTAATTAGTAAGCAACAGCTCTTTTTGTTGATGAGTTTTCATCATCAGAAATATTGATCATATAAACACCTTTTCCGAATTGACCTAAATCCAATTGTTTTGAATAAGATCCACTGAAACTGTTTAATGTTTCTTCATATACTTTTTGGCCCAATGTATTCACCACAGTTACTTTATAGTTCGATCTAACAGCAGTGTTAAATGTTACATTGAAAGCACCAGTGCTTGGGTTAGGAAAAATATTGAATTCATTGATGTTTGCTTCTTCATCTACTCCTGTAGGTACCGGAGCGGTTCCTGAAAAATTATAGCCACCTAATGAAGCATATTCTGTATAACCTGTTGAAGCACCTGATCCATTACCAACTCCATCGATTTCGATGTAATAGGTACCAGCAGCAAGACCTGTTTTTGTTAACGTGGATGACATCGACGCGTAAGTATTAGGAGTAGCTCCTACATCGGCTGACGCAAGCTCGGTTCCTGTTGAACTTAATAAACGCAACTTGATGTTTAAGTTAGGGTATCTGCTTATTTTAGGTGTTATCCAGAATGGAGCCGCTACGATATTGATATCACCGGCACCTATTCTAAGTTTAAACACATCTTTATCATCCGTTTTTGTGATAAGTCCCTGGTTGTTTGCAGATAATATTTTTCCATCCAATTCTAATTTAATTGTACCAATATTAGCGTCTGTATAAGCACCTCCGAAATCATCCGGTTCGTATCCAAATCCATTGGTAGTGGAGATGATATTTAAATCGTTCTCAGTTCTGTTGGCACCACTGTATTCACCTTTGCTCCATTGTCCAACCGTGTTTTCATCATCAATTTTTTTAGAGCCGGTAGAATATACTGCACCCATGATTGGTGCCCAGTTGTTATGACCTTGGTAATAATCAGGGGTACTTGGGGATTGTCCGTCGTGATTCAAACCTACAGTATGACCAACTTCGTGTGAGTTTGTTTCTCCTGTAGTTTTCATGCCCACATCGTTAAAGGACCAGCATACTTCGTCTGTACCATCGTCAAATGAACCGATCATTGCAACACCACCTACACCAGGATATCCTGTTTGGTTTGTTTTTGTAACAACGCACATTTTTCTTTGTTTTTTAGGGGCAGCATCAAACTTGGCACGATCCGTTGTAACGTTTACATCCCATGGAAAGTAATCCTGAGCAGTAACGTTCCACAGTTGTTCTACATCTGCATCGGTGAATGTTCTTAACGGTTGTGCGTTAATCGGGTTACCATTGTTCCAATTAGGCCCTTGTGTATATTCACCATCCAAATCGATGTAAATAACATATTTAGAATTTGGTTTGCTCGAAAATGCAGGAATTGCAGTTGTTCTTGCAGGAACCTTTGCTGCTTCTGCCTCATCAAAAGCAGTAGATGGTACTTTTGCAAAATCCATACAAACCAACGATTCGATAGGAACTTCTTTCGCAATTACATTACCTGAAGCATCTGTAGAATAGCTATATGCTTTTCTCTCTGCTGCACAAATGTAATGTCCGGAAATTTTGCCCTCGGCATTGCTTACGAGTTTGAAACCACCGTTCCCTGCCGAACCGGCAATAATAATACGGCCATCTTCATTGGTTTTATAGTTAATCACACTTTGAATGGTACTGCTACCATAAGGTGTTGAAAGCGAATAACTACCACCAATTTGTGTAGTTTCGCTGATTGATTTAGCAATCTCGGCTGATTTTCCAATAGTTCTGTTCGCGCCTATCTGACCGAATGCTAAACTGGCACATGAAAGGAGTGCCGCTGAAAAGTAAATTTTTTTGATCAAAATGCCTGTTTAAAATTGCTTGGAATCAATAATTAAATTAACTTTTAAACTGATTTTGTAATTGATTAAAAAAAATATACCGTACATATATTTTTTTTGTTCCTTTGCTGTGAAAGCTTGTCACATTCTTCTTTTTTATTTCCTTTTATTTTTATCAACGAATTAGTATAAATCCAAATTTAAAAACCATGGAAAATCTGACTTTGACCCACACTGAAAATCTGACATTGAAAAATGCAGAAACTGCTATTAATGCTGCAAAAGCAAAGGCAAAAGATTTAGGAACATTGATGAACATTGCAATTGTTGATGCAGGTGCCAACCTTATCGCATTTGTTCATATGGATAATGCCTGGCTCGGGTCCATAGACATTGCTCAAAAAAAGGCAAAAACCGCTCGTTTTTTTAATATGCCGACCGGCGAAATCGGAAAATTATCTCAACCTGGAGGTGCTCTTTACAATATAGAACATTCCAACGGTGGGTTGATCACCTTCCCTGGTGGTATTCCAATTAAAAATGCGCAAGGACAAGTTATTGGTGCAATCGGTGTC
>DAORKB010000144.1:0-8884 GCA_035439365.1 Bacteroidia bacterium | reverse complement strand
GGGATTAACCGATTTTTATATCTGGGGGAAACCATTTGTTGAATTTCAGGAGTATGTCCGCTATAACCTTGAGAATGCACACGAATATATCGTATTGCAATGGTACACTTACATTTTATTCCTGCTGGGTATTTTAGTGCCACCCATCAGTATATTTTTATTTTTCGGTTTTTTAAGAAACTGGAAAAAACAGCTTTTACTGTTTTTACCTTCTTTTATTTTCCTTGTATTTCATTCCTATTTCCCAAATAAACAGGAGCGTTTTATTTTGCCTATTCTTCCTTTTATTATTTTGTTGGGTACAATCGGCTGGAACGATTTTGTTGAAAAATCAACCTATTGGCAAAGGCATAAAAAATTATTGAGAGGCTTTTATGTTTGGTTTTGGTCACTCAATACAATTTTATTACTCGTTATTTCTTTTGCGTATAGCAAGCGAAACAGAGTGGAGTCAATGACCTATATTGCACATAAAGGCGACGTGACAAGCATCATAGTAGAGGACAGTAACCGGGATGATATTTTAATGCCTCCGTTATTTTATTTGCAGAAATGGGCAAAGGTACACAGTGTTACCAAAAATAATCCCGCATTGGAATTTTCTAAGCAGTATGCTGCCATGAAACAAGAAGAAAGACCTAACTATGTTGTGTTTATGCAACAAGATAATATTGATGCGCGTGTTGCCGAGCTCAAAAAATATCTTCCAACATTAACTTACGAAGCAACGATAGAACCCAGCTTTATTGATAAAACAATGCATTGGCTCAATCCGGTAAATAAAAACCAAACATCGTACATCTATAAAATTAATTAAGATTATAAAAAACTAAATAATCTATGTATCTATGTGCCTATGTGGTTTAAAAAAAATTAACACATAGGCACATAGATTTAGGAATAACTTAAATTCAAGATGAGAATTCCCTCTACAAAAATTGCCGATGTCATTAAATTCTTTCGCCAGGAGCTATACGATATTTATGATCCAGGTGAAATTGAAACCTTTATTTTATATTGTTTTGAAGCCTATCTCAATTTTAATAAAACCGATCTTATTTTAAGTGCAACAGAAAATGTAACTGAATCAGAGTTGTTGAAATTTAATTTTGCTGTAAAACAATTAAAGCAACAGCGTCCTATTCAATATATCTTAGGAGTGGCAGATTTTTACGGGCTCAAATTTAAAGTCGATGAGCAGGTTTTAATTCCCCGCCCTGAAACAGAAGAATTGGTTGACTTGATTATCCGGGAGCAAAAGTACAAGCAAGAATTATCCGTTCTGGATATTGGAACCGGCAGCGGATGTATTGCTGTTGCCTTAAAAAAGAACCTGTTTCAGGCAAAGGTATCTGCACTTGACATATCGAATGAAGTACTTGGAATTGCAAGACAAAATGCACAATCAAACCAGGTGGATATTACTTTTTTTCAGGAAGATATCCTGAATTGGAAGCCCAATAAACCAGAAAAATATGATTGTATTGTAAGCAATCCACCATATATCTGCTTTTCCGAAAAAGGAGATATGCATAAAAATGTATTGGAACATGAACCTCATTTGGCCTTGTTTGTTCCGAATGATGATCCGCTTTTATTCTATAACTCCATTGCTGATTTTGCTTTAAAGTATCTTCAAACGGGAGGCAAACTCTATTTTGAGATAAATGCCTCTTATGGGTTGAAAACCAGGCAGATGCTTGAGAGAAAAGGTTTTAAAAACCCCACAATTATCAACGATTTGAATAATAAAAATCGTATCTTGCATGGTTCGATTTAAATCGGGTTTGACCATGAAAAAAGAAATAACCGCTCTGCTCATTTTTAGTTTTCTTGTTTTGAAAATATTCGGGCAAATTGGTTATAATGTAGATGTTTTACCTTCAAATATTGGAGGAAAAGCAGAGTTGAAGCGGTTTTTTAAGCAAGAGTTACGTTATCCTTCATTGGCCCTTGAAAAGAAGGAGGGAGGCGAGGTTGTATTGGATTTTGTTATCCGCACAGATAGTAGTGTTTCGGATGTGAAAATTGCCAAATCGGTTTCTCCTGCAATTGATGCGGAAGCGTTACGTTTATTTAAACTTTTGCAGTGGTCGCCTGCATTTAAAAATAATCAAGCGGTAGCCAGTAATTGGACTACCACTTTTTCTTTTGAACCAGAGAAGTACGCTAAAATTTGTAAAGAACGGGGATATGTTAACTTTAATTACATTGCTGCCGCCGATACATCCGGAAATATTGAAAAGCAGCTTCAACAGGTACCGATGTATGTAGATGGTATATTTGCGCTAAAAGATTTTATTAAGAAAAATATCGAATATCCGCGTCAGGCTGCACTATCTAACTTACAAGGGATAGTTGTTTTACATTTTGTAGTAGAGCCTAGTGGTTTGGTTACAAACATCGGGGTAAAAAAGTCAATTGGTGGCGGATGTGATGAAGAAGCAATACGTGTACTCAAATTGATAAAATGGTACCCGGCTAAAAAGAATAATTTGTTGGTAAGAGCAGAACAAACATATCCTTTTTATTTTGTATTGAATGAAGATTTTAAAGATAACTCAATAGGTGATCAAAAGTAGGCCGTCGCTTTTCATCATCCGTAACTTTAGTGAAGGATGAGAAGCTATGGCCTACGCGCTAGGCCAGCAGATAATAAAAACGTTGTTGTGCTTTTGGAAAATGAATTTATGGACGCTATAAAAAAGAAAATAGAAGATTTATCAAAACAGTTGGATGATCATAATTACAATTATTATGTCTTATCCAATCCAACGATCAGTGATTTTGAGTTCGATAAACTATTGGAAGAGTTAATTGCACTGGAAAAGGCAAACCCTGAATATTTGTTACCCAGTTCACCATCTCAACGGGTAGGTGGACAAATTACCAAAGAATTTAAAACAGTGAAACATAAGTATGCCATGTTATCACTTGGGAATACCTATTCGGAGGAAGAACTAATAGATTTTGATGAACGCGTGAAAAAGGGCCTGCATGGATCCTATGAATACGTTTGCGAGCTAAAATATGACGGAGTAGCCATCGGATTAACATACGTTGATGGAAAGCTGGTAAGAGCCGTAACACGTGGTGATGGTGAGCAAGGTGATGATGTGACAACGAACGTAAAAACAATTAAAAGCATTCCTTTAAAATTAAGAGGAAGCAATCATCCGAAAGAATTTGAAATACGAGGTGAAATTTTCATGACCCGTAACTCCTTCGCTAAAATTAATAAAGAACGTGAAGAAATAGGAGAACCACCATTAGCGAATCCACGCAATGCCGCGTCAGGAACATTAAAAATGCAGGATTCAAACGTAGTTGCAAAACGTAACTTGAGCTGTTATTTTTATTTTATGCTGGGGGAGGATCTTCCGTATAAAAGTCATTATGAAAACCTGCAAGTAGCTAAAGAATGGGGGTTCCGTGTACCAGACTCCATTATCAAAACCGATTCTATCAATGGTGTTTTTAAATTCATACACAAATGGGATAAAGAACGCAACGACCTGGAGTTTGATATTGATGGAATCGTGTTGAAAATAAATTCGTACGAGCAACAGAAAATGCTGGGCTTAACAAGCAAATCGCCACGATGGGCCATCTCTTATAAATTTAAGGCACAACGTGTAAGCACCGTTCTAAAAAGCATTTCTTATCAGGTGGGGCGTACCGGAGCCATTACACCAGTAGCTAATCTGGAGCCGGTACTATTAGCTGGAACAACTGTAAAACGCGCTTCTTTGCACAATGCCGACATTATCGAAAAACTGGATATACGTGTTGGAGATACCGTTTTTGTAGAAAAAGGAGGAGAAATTATTCCGAAAGTAATCGCTGTTGACGAAAGTAAACGTGCCGAATTATCTGTAAAAACAGAATATATTCAATACTGCCCTGAATGCAACACACCGTTAATCCGAAATGAAGGAGAGGCTAACCATTATTGCCCGAACGAATTGGGTTGCCCACCGCAGGTGATTGGAAAAATGGTACATTTTGTAGGGCGCAAAGCCATGGATATTGATAGTTTGGGAGGTGAAACAATTACGCAATTGTATGAGCACAAACTCATATCCAATATTGCCGATTTGTATACGCTTAAAAAATCAGATCTGCTGAATCTTGAACGAATGGCCGAAAAGAGTGTCAACAATCTGTTGGAAGGTGTTGAAGCTTCTAAACAAGTACCTTTTGAACGGGTTTTGTACGCCATCGGAATAAGACATGTCGGAGAAACAACCGCCAAAAAATTGGCATTTTATTTTAAAAACATTGAAGCACTTGAACAAGCTAGCATAGAACAGTTGCTGGAAGTAGGAGATATTGGTGAACGTATTGCCGAAACCATTGTCGCTTATTTTAAAGATAATCGCATCATCGAAATGATCAACCGTTTAAAAGCAAGCGGATTACAATTCGAGCTTTCCGAAAACCAATTAACAAGCACCAGCGATAAGCTAAAAGATATGTCTTTTGTTGTTTCCGGTGTTTTTAGTAAATTTTCAAGAGACGATTTAAAAAAGACCATTGAACAAAACGGCGGAAAAAATGTGGGTTCTATTTCCGGAAAAACAAGTTATGTAATAGCGGGTGAAAATATGGGACCTGAAAAATTGAAGAAAGCCGAAAAGTTAGGAGTAACAATACTTTCAGAAGATGATTTTCTGAAAATGATTGAGAATTAGAAATTATTAAACAAGAATAAAAATGAGTATTTTAAGCGGTATGAAGGACTATATAGGGGGCATTATGCTGAAAAGAGAAGTGAGAATGCTAAACCAGGTCCGGAAAATCAACAAATTTAAATTTGAAAATGTAAAAACCGTTGGGATCATATTTGATGCTGCCAGTGCCGAAGATTTTGAGTTGGTGAAACGTTATGCAAACGAGCTTCGCGACAATGGGAAAAAAGTAAAAGTATTAGGGTACTTTAAATCAAATGGGGTTCCTGCGCTTACTTATTCCAAGCTGGATTTTGATTTTTTTTCAAATAAAGAAGTTTCGCTCTTAGGTAAACCAACACCTGTTTTTATCCGTAATTTCATTGAAGAAGAATATGATCTGTTGATCGATTTGAATATTCATGATCATTTTGCCTTGAGATATGTAGCAGCCATGTCAAAGGCTGTATTCAAAGTAGGTAAGTTTGAAGAAGAAAATGATATTCATACACATGATATGATGATTGATTCGGATCATACGAAAACAATCAAATACTTTTTGAGACAAATTGATACTTATATTATGATGCTGAATAAAGCAGAACCAAGCTTAACCTAAATTCAATCGTATTTTAATTGAACTAAAACGAAGAGATGTATGAATGTTATCCTATTTGATGATCCAATAATTCGAGCAAACCTTTTACCATTAACATTCACACGACCTGTTGCAGATATTCGCATCGGAATTTTAACCATTCGCGAAAAATGGGAGAAGTTAACCGGCCTGGTTACTTCTTCAAAAACACAATCTTATTTAAGTACAAAATATTCAACCGAATATACGATCGATACAGACAACGTTTGGATAAATGGTTCGGTATTACCCAATAAATTAATGGTAGACGAGGTAAAAGCACTTTCGCCTCATCAACAACTGGTAAAAAACAATATTTTAATCGCGCAGAACTCAGGAAATGAAAAAGAGTTTTTGGCTTCAGCAAACAATTATGAAAAAATTGAAAGCAAAGCAGAGTTGATTCAGATTAATTTTCCATGGGATATTTTTTCGAAAAATGATGCCGCTTTGCGTACCGATTTTGATTTACTTACAATTGGCAAAAAATCCTTACCAATAGATGCAAGTAACAGGGTAGTGGGTAAAGAAAATGTGTTTATTGAAGAAGGAGGCAAAGTATCGTGTAGCATTTTAAATGCTGAAACAGGACCTATTTATATCGGAAAAGATGCTGAAGTGATGGAAGGGTGTATTATTCGGGGACCATTCTCCTTAGGTGAACACTCGGCATTGAAACTCGGAACAAAAGTTTATGGGGCCACAACCATTGGTCCTCAAAGTAAAGTAGGAGGAGAGGTAAGCAACTCGGTTGTATTTGGGTATTCCAACAAAGCACATGATGGTTTTCTTGGAAACGCTGTAGTTGGAGAGTGGTGCAATTTAGGCGCTGATACCAATAATTCCAATTTGAAAAATAATTATGGAGAGGTTAAACTTTGGAACTATGCTAAAAATGAATATGTTCCAACAGGATTGACATTTTGTGGATTAATTATGGGTGATCACAGTAAATGTGGAATCAACACCATGTTTAACACAGGTACAGTCGTTGGGGTCAATGCCAATATTTTTGGAGCCGGTTTTCCTGCCACGCATGTTCCTTCCTTTTCATGGGGGGGAGCAGCAGATGCTACAGTTTATAAATTACCCAATGCATTTGAAGTTGCAACACGCGTATTTCAAAGAAGAGGGATGGTTTTTGATGAACAGGAACAAAAAATCCTCTCCCATATTTTTGAAATAACAAGAGCGTAACAAATTACCACATATTTGCGTTTGTAAACACAGCAAAGGTGTCAAATTGTCCATATAATCCCCATGGCACAACGATTGAAATTCGTAAAGAACGATTTAAAAAAAAGACTAATCTAAGAAAGAAATGACTGATAATTTTGACCTAAATGGCTTGGTACCAATGTTTCGCGATAATTTGATGGATGATGATGCCGAGTTTATTCCACTTCTTTCTTCTGAAGATGAAGATCAGATGAACTCTGAAAAAGTGCCAGATGATTTGTTGATTCTGCCATTAAGAAATACGGTTTTGTTTCCTGGTGTGGTGATTCCAATTACTGTTGGAAGGGATAAATCCATTAACCTGATTAAAGATGCCTATAAAGGCGATAAAACCATAGGTGTTGTTTCTCAGAAGAATGATACCATTGAGGATCCGGCGGTGGAAGATCTGAACAAAATAGGAACTGTCGCCAATATCATCAAAATGCTTCGCATGCCCGATGGAAATACCACTGTTATCATACAAGGTAAGCGTCGTTTTGAACTAAAAGAAATCAAACAAACCGATCCTTACATCAAAGCATCGGTAACACCCTTTACAGAAACACGCCCTAAAAAGGATGATCAGGAATTTATTGCTGTTGTTTCATCTTTAAAAGATTTGGCGCTGCAAATTGTTAAGCATAGTCCGAATATACCAAGTGAAGCTGGTTTTGCCTTACGAAATATCGAGAGCCCTTCGTTCCTCATCAACTTTATCTCTTCCAATATGAATGCACCCGTTGCTGAGAAGCAAAAGATGCTGGAAGTATTGGATTTAAAGGAAAGAGCAACATTGGTACTTGCAAATCTGACCAAAGAATTGCAAATGCTGGAGTTGAAAAGTCAAATACAATCGAAAGTAAAAGTCGATTTAGATAAACAACAACGCGATTATTTCCTTCATCAACAAATGAAAACAATTCAGGAAGAGTTGGGTGAAAACAATTTTGCCCAGGACATCCAGGAAATGAAGGAAAAAGCCAAAACAAAAAAATGGAGTGCCGAAATAGCTACTGCATTTGATAAAGCCATTGGCAAATTGGAGCGCATGAATCCCAATGCTGCTGAATACTCCATTCAAACAAATTATCTGGAAGTAATGCTGGATCTGCCCTGGGGCGATCATACAACAGATAATTTCAGTCTAAAACGTGCAGAGAAAGTATTGAATAAAGATCATTTTGGAATGGAGAAAGTAAAGGAACGTATCCTTGAACATTTAGCCGTTCTGAAATTGAAAGGGAACATGAAATCCCCTATCATCTGTTTGTATGGCCCTCCGGGGGTAGGTAAAACATCGCTTGGAAGAAGTATTGCTGAGAGTTTGGGACGTAAATATGTAAGAATGAGTTTGGGAGGTTTAAGGGATGAAGCAGAAATTCGTGGACACCGCAAAACATATATAGGAGCCATGCCTGGTCGTATCATACAAAGTATCAAAAAAGCCGGTTCTTCAAATCCTGTATTTATTCTTGATGAGATTGATAAAGTAGGGAACGATTTTCATGGTGATCCTTCTTCCGCATTATTGGAGGTGCTGGATCCGGAACAAAATAAAGCATTTTATGACAATTACCTGGAGTTGGATTATGATCTTTCCAATGTCATGTTTATTGCTACGGCCAATTCATTGAGTTCCATACAACCCGCATTGCGTGATCGTATGGAAATTATTGAAATTACAGGTTATACAACCGAAGAGAAAATGGAAATTGCAAAACGCCATTTGTTGCCAAAACAATTAGAGGAGCAGGGAGTAAAGAAAGAAGAACTCTCCATTGATAAAAATGTATTGGAATACATTATTGAAAATTATACACGGGAATCCGGAGTGCGTGGACTGGATAAAGTAATTGCTAAAATTGTAAGAAATGCCGCTAAATCCATCGCAATGGAACAAAAATACAGTGTGAACGTTGCTGAGAAAGAGCTGGTGAAAATTTTGGGACCTGCACATGCAAAAGATCGCTATCAGGGAAATGATGTAGCTGGTGTTGTAACAGGTTTAGCATGGACAAGTGTTGGAGGCGATATTTTATTTATTGAAACCAGCATAACACGCGGAACTGGCAAGCTTACACTTACCGGAAACTTAGGGGATGTAATGAAAGAATCGGCTGTAATTGCATTGGAGTATTTGAAATCACACAGTTCTATTCTAGGCCTAAAGCCAGATTTGTTTGATAAATGGAATGTTCATATACATGTGCCGGAAGGCGCCACTCCGAAAGATGGTCCATCTGCAGGAATTACCATGTTAACAGCAATTGCATCTGCGTTTACACAACGAAAAGTGAAGAAACATTTGGCAATGACCGGAGAAATAACCTTACGCGGAAGGGTATTAGCTGTTGGT
>DAORKB010000143.1:0-8916 GCA_035439365.1 Bacteroidia bacterium | reverse complement strand
TCAGCGAGATACAACTCATCATGAGTGGTAATAATATTTTCAATCGCAGAACTATCTTTAGCTTCCTGCAAAGAGAGCGTACTTATTAATATACTTTCATTTGGAATTGCATTGGCAGCACCTTTTAGTTCTGCCAATGCGGTGTGCGCTTTCGCTACTTTCTTAAGCACCGCTTTTGTTTCGAGTTCCATATCAAATGGAAGTTTTAATATTCGATAATCACTCATAATTATTCCTTATAAATATTTTACAAAACTAAAGTACACTTAATATAAGAACTTTTAAAAATCCATTATTTTCTCCATAAAATCCTTTTTGTCCTTATCCTCAAATCCTGCAAAATAACCTTTTGTGGTTTTCATGCTGTTATGGCTCAGAGCTTCCATTACAAACTCCATACTTGCACCATTTCGGATAGAATTGGTGGCAAAACTATGCCTTGCCCAATAGGTTGAAATATCGCTTGTAATGCCTATGTTTAATGCTAGTTTCTTTAAATTTTGATTTATAAATTTCGTGAAATTCTTCACTTTATTGTGATTGACGACCTCCGTTTCTTGTTTTGATATGATTGGGAAAATATAATCGTCTTTATTCGCTTTTTTATTGCCGTACTTTTTTATAATGGCAAGTGAAAACGCATTCAGATAAACCGTAACAGGCTTTAAATCACCTTTAGAAGTATTGATGGTTTTTGCCCGGTAAAATATCAACTTATCCCCATGTAAATTGCTATGTGTTAACTGTGCAATGTCCTTTATATTCATACCATTGCAGGCATAACTAAAAAACCAGAAGTCTTTGGCTTTCTCTTGTTGAGGTGTAAGCGGAACAGCATCAAATAACTGTTTTAATTCCATCTTTGTTAGTGCCTTTTTTACATTGCGTACAGTAGGAATTTGATATCTTTTTGCTCCAAAAGGATACACCTCCGCATCAATTTCTCTTTCCGCAATGGCTGTATTAAATACTGCCCTTAACGGACGTAAGTAAATGCCTACAGTTGTTCGGCTTCGCTTTAATGTATGGATCATGTAATCCTCGTACTTTTTAAGCCATTCGGGTGTGATTTCATGAAAAGGTAATTTAACCGGAGTTTTACCTTTCTCAGCTTGAACAAAGGCCAGCAATGATTTCAAACTTAATTCGTAATTGCTGGCAGTTCCTAAATTATTTTGGGATTTTAATCTTTTAACCGTTTGCTCATACTGATAAATCACATTGGCACCCTCTCCGGTATTTCTCAAAAATTTCTTTTCAAACTCGAAAAACGAAAATGGGTTGAGTGTTTTACAAACGGCATCCGCTTTCAACTCAATACCCCGCAATTGATTGCGGAGTTCTTTATATTCATTCCGTGGTTTTTCTGTTTCAAAAATGCTGGCGAAATCCTTTTTACTAAAGTCGTATTGGGTGGAATACAGCTTTTTCTTCTGCAAACGGGTGGAGTAAATTCTCAGTTTAACCGGGTACACTCCTTTTTCTTTTGCCCTTCGGGTATCCAGTATGATAGAAGTAACGTATTCCATGCGTTGTATTAAGTTTTGTGCAAATATACTCATTTGCACAAAATTTGCACAAAAATGCACACAATAATCAAATAGCAAACAATTAACAAAAGTCTGAATAAACAGTAAAATATGTATATTTACGGGGTCTTACAAAGAAATCGACTAAAATAAAAACGGATAATATTCTGACTGTTAATCAGAGGGTCACTGGTTCAAGTCCAGTAGAAGGAGCAGAAAAATCAAGGGTTACAACACGTCGGCGGTTGTAACCCTTTTTGATTATGTGCTTTTGACTATAAAAGCAGCAATATAAATCTTATTTGCCTGAAAAACAGGTTATTATACTTTACAAATTGCAACCCTATTATTTTCGAAATCATTTTTTTAGCCTGAATAATTTTCTTCCTCTATTCGTTGCTTTTCTATATTCGTTTATAATTTTTTCATCCGGTATTAAATCAGATGGAAGCTGTGGCTTAACATTAATTGTACTTGAATGCGCATGCATTTTTGGTGTGGGTACCGTTTTCGGCTTGTCGGAGATACAACGGAGGAGGGTTCTTTCAGGATATTGCACAATGATATGCTGTATGTTTCCGGTGGACTGTTAGGAAGATCATTAACCATAGATAATGTTTCTATTAAAAATACCGGGAACAATCTGTTTATTTAAAATATGATCTGAGTGGAGCCTGTAGCAACTGTAGTGTAGTCACAGACGTTACTTTAAAACCAACTGATGATGTAGCATCGTTCCTTCTATACCCCAACCCTGCTTCTACTCTTGTAACGATAGAATACAAAGGTGATCAGGAAATAAAAGAAGGAAGGGTGTCGGTTTTTGATGTCTGTGGAGTTGATCGGCGAGCAACGCTTAAACCTGTCAGATGCCCATACCTTTCAGGTTCCTGTCTCGTCGTTATTACTAGGGGTGTACATGATGTAGATAAAACAAAACGAACAAGTACATCATATTCGTTTTGTAAAACTATAGGAGGCAATCACTATCACAGATATAAATCTTCATCGATGTTACTGGCAATTGTTATTAAAACAGCTTATCTTATTATCCTTGCTATTTTCATTCTTGTTTTTTATTGCTTTCTTTCTTTCTCAGAAAAGTGGATGCCGCAAGAAAAAACAATCGTTTAACGTGGATCTGGACCATTATTCTCACACCCATTATTTTTATTGCTTTTACATTTATATCTATTTACTGTGACCATTATAGTAGTCGCAAATTCAATTGAGAAGATTGGGTCAATAGTCCGGATGAGCGTTATGAACTGGAGAAGACCCGATGTGGCATTTAAAAAGTAACCGTAAGAATAAAAATGGAAAGTGAGAGGTTTTCAGAGTGCAATGAAATGATAACTGCCTTTTTCTTATATTTGTACTTGTCAATTTTCAGGTCTGTCAATTATGAAAGACCTGAAAATTCAGTTGGCGCAATACCCTGATTCGTCAAAAAAAATATTTTAATGAATAATTATCCATTGCCCAAAAAAGAACTTCGTAGCAACTTCCAAAATAAATGAAAATATTATTTCTATTTTCAGGATTACCTCATTATTATAATCCTGTTTTGAACATATTAAACAGCCAACCAGGGTTAGAGGTCAATGTTCTTATTCCCACTGATAATAAAACAATAGCTATTGGAAAAGGTGTTTATCAAACATCTGAAGGGATTAAATTTAAGGTTTTTCAGTTAGAAGAGTACAAAACATTTACCGGTAAGGCCTTTTTTAAAGGGCTTACACAATTACTAAAAAAAGAACGACCGGATGTTATTGTTATGGGATGGCCTTATATATTTTCTCTTGTATTCAATCCATGGGTCATATTAACTTTTAAAAAACTAAATATTAAATTAGTTTGTAGAGACATTCCATTTGAAGTACCTCCTTTAAATGAATGGTATTCATTTTATAAAAATCATACTGAACGCACAGAAAATTTGCAACCTCGAAAAAGTAATAAATGGATCGCAATAATAAAATATTGGTTGCTTACTAAAATCAGGAAGTATTATTACAATTTGGCAGATGCGCATGTTAATTATACAGAACAAGCATTTGATATAATTGGCAGTTATGGAGTTGAAAAGAAGAAAATATTTATTACTTACAATTCGCCTGACACAGATGAACTTTTTGCGACCAAGGAAAAAATTAAGGACTTGCCGCCGATTATGAATGAAAATAATCAACGCCTTATACATGTTGGACGATTGGTTAAATGGAAACGTGTTGATTTATTAATAAACGTTATAGCCGTTTTAAAAAATAAATTCCCTCGCATAGAACTTGTTGTTATTGGTACTGGCCCCGAAAAAACGGAATTGGAAAATCTGGCAAAAAGCTTAAAATTGGAAAACAATATTAAGTTTATAGGAGGAGTATATAAAGCTAAAGAGTTAGGGCAATATCTTTCAGCATCTTCTATTTATATTCTTGCAGGAATGGGAGGGTTATCCATTAATGATGCTATGTGCTTTGGCAAACCGGTGATTTGTTCTGTTTGTGATGGTACAGAAAAAAAATTAGTGCGAAATAATTATAATGGATTTATTTTTAAAGAAGGAGATTTAGATGACCTGGCTAGTAAAATTGATTACTTGTTCAGTAATCCGGAAAAAATTACCCAGATGGGGTTAAATTCAGAACGAATCATAAAAGATGAAGTAAACATTCATACAGTTATAAATGGATATGTTCGTGCATTTGAATATATAAAAGAAATACACCAAAAGTAGAATGAAAAAAATACTTATTGTAGTTGGTACCCGCCCTAATTTCATAAAAATAACACAGTTTAAACGTTTAGCGGTGTCGCATAAGATTGAAGTTAAAATTGTTCATTCCGGCCAGCATTATGACAATAAAATGGCAACTGTTTTCTTTGAACAATTTAAAATGTTCCCCGACTTTTATTTGGACATTTCTTCTTCATCTCCTAACACTCAAATTGCTGAAACAATGCTTGGGTTAGAAAAACTTTTTACGGAATATCGTCCTGATTTGATACTTGTAGTTGGAGATGTTAATTCTACACTAGCAGGAGCACTGACCGCCAATAAAATGAATCTTAAATTAGCACATATTGAAAGCGGTTTAAGAAGCAATGATTATACAATGCCTGAGGAAATTAATCGAATAATAACAGATAAAATATCTGACTACTGTTTTATAACAGAAAATAGTGGAATTCAGAATCTATTAAATGAAGGAAAAACTTTGCAACAACTATTTAAAGTTGGTAATACCATGATTGATACTATGGTTGCATATGAAAATGAAATTGACAGCTCGGAAATACTTGAGAAACATAATTTGAGACCCAATGATTTCGTTTTGATGACGATGCACCGGCCTGCAAATGTTGATTATAAAGATGGACTACATAAAATCATTGAGTTGATTCAGTTGATTATAAAGGACAGAAAAATTATTTTCCCAATTCACCCAAGAACAAGAAAACGGATAGACGATTTGCATTTAACTTCGTTATTCCAAAACGAAAATCTTATTCTTACTGAGCCGTTGGATTATTTTTCATTTCAGAAACTAGTCAAAACATCAAAATATATAGTTACTGATAGCGGCGGCATTCAGGAAGAATCTACGTTTAGAAAAAAGCCTTGTTTAACATTCAGAGCAAATACAGAGCGTCCGTCAACCATCGAAGAAGGTACCAACACCTTGATGGAATTTGATGTAAATGAAGTAAAAAAATATATTTTCCAGATAGAAAAAGGAATCTACAAAACGGGGAGAGTTCCTGAATTGTGGGATGGGAATGCCACGGAAAGAATTATAAAAAAAATAGTGGAGATTTTGTAAGGAGCCGATTAACTCCTTACACACTATACTACTTCATCAACCAATCTTCATTCGCAAATTGTTTACAACTTAGATATGTTTCGGCCTTTTATCAATTCGTTAAAAGAAAGGAACATATTCGCTTTTTATAAATTAATTGAAAAACGTTTCAGGTTTTTTCTAAGCTTACCATTTAACTCTGGCGCAGCTTCAAATTTCAACACAAGTAAAATAAATATCAATCCAACCATTCCGCTTCGTAGTATTGTATCTATAATAAAATTAGGCATTTCAGGGATTACGTATCCACATAAAAACGCAACAACTGAAATAGCAATCAGTTTTAATGAATTAAAGTCATAGGGTTGCATTTTAAATTTATAATTAACAAAAACAGAACGTAATATATTTAAAGATGCAGTTGTAATAGCCGTTGCAATCGCAGATCCCTCAATACCGTATAGCGGAATCAAAATATAATTTCCAGCCACAGTAATTATAACAACAAGAAATATAAATATGGTATCGTAATAATAGTATTTCGAATTGTATAAAATCACTTGATTTACGCCTGTTGCCAACTCCGTAATGTAACCTGCACTGATGAATAATATTACGCTTTTGCCTGACAAGTATGCATCAGGAAGTAGCTGCATAATGTTATCAATATTCACTGCTATCCCGATAAACAAGATACAACTGATGGTTATACCAGCATTACATGTTTGATTGTATAATTTATTTAATTCTTTGAAATTTTGATTCTTAAATTGTTCCGCAACAACACTTGAAGCAATTCTGTTGACTGCCCGTGCTGGGATTAGAATGATGGAACCAAAGTAAAACGCAATACCATAAATCCCTGTTTCGCTTAAACCCAGCATATGATTTACCATTATACTGTCGATACTCATAATGATAGCTGTAGAAACTCCTGCAAAAATGGAGTATACACTAAGTTTAACCATTTCTACGGCAAGCTTTTTAGAAATGAAGCCCCAAACAGGCTTTACGTGCCATTCTTTAAGCTTAATAATAGCTGCCATTAAAAAAACAGTTGGCAAACAGGTGGCAACAATATATCCCAACATGAATAATGGGAAGTCAATTAGCTTAAAAAAATAAAAGGCTAAAACGATAAGAATTAAAACGCGCTGTATAACTTCCTTGGAAGATGATCCGATAACTGAATAGTAGCAAGAACGTAAGTACGTATCAAACACATTAAAAAACAAGCTAAAAAAGCTTAATGGCATTAAATAGAACAAATACTCAACAAATAGCTTTGATTTTTCCGCGTTATTGGCAATAATCATATCCTTAAAGAAGTAGAATGCAACCCAGCATAAACAAAACCCAATCAAAGAAACAATAATAGCATAAAATAAAAACCCATTGTGCCCCTTTTCTTTGTCTCTGAAATAGGGGAATAACCGGATTGTCACAATTGAAAAACCAAGACCCGAGAATTGGGCAAATAGTGTTGATACAGATATTAAAATCCGTATTAATCCATTCTCATCCGTTGTTAACGTATGGCTTAACCATAATAACGTCAAAAAACCTAAGCTCGCTCCAGCATATGAGTAGATAAGATTTTTACTCGCTTGCTTTTCAATAATCCCCATAGCTATTTTTTTAACTGAAACATGGATACAAAGGTACAGGTTTTCACCGATCTATCGGATTTCTTCATTCCGCTGGAAAGTAGCAAATAACAGTAAAAAATCATTAATTTGTTGATTCTTAGTTATCATTTCGTTTATTTACTCATTTTTTATTCGTTGGAGAGTGCACCAGGCTAACTTATTTTATTTATTTTCACGAAAAAATAAACGATTTACACTTTTAAAATGATAAAATTAAAATACTATACGATAAAAATTTTAAAATTTTTTAGACACACTGTTAATTTGATTGGTATTGACATTCATTTTGTAAAAAAAGAGGACGATTTTGATTCCATAGAGCACAATGCAAGGGAGAGTCAAAATCAACTTTTCAAGGATCCTAGATATCAGGAAGGGTTATACCATCCTGAACGTTTAAAATTCTACAAGGATGTCGTTGAAAAAATTAAAGCAAATACTATTTCGTTAGATAACAAAACCGTTGCTGATGTTGGTTGCGGAAATGGAAATTTACTGGTTTATGTTAAAAAAAACTTTTCTCCTTCACAAATTCATGGATATGATTTCGCAGGATCAGCCCTCAGTCAGGCGAAAGGAAATCTTCCGGAGGGGAAATTCAACGACCACGATATTTATAATCCCTTACCTCAAAAATATGATCTGCTTCTTTGCACAGAGGTTTTAGAGCATTTATTAAATCCGGAAATTGCTTTAAAAAATTTAATTGAAGGGATAAATGAAACAGGTACATTATTGATAACCGTACCAAATGGACGAATTGATACGTTTAAAGGCCATATCAATTTTTGGAGCGTAGAGAGCTGGAAAATGTTTATTCAGAAAAACACTCCCCAAAATTTATATTTTGAAACAGGAGAATTCAATAAAAAAATCGTGTATGCTATAATTCGCCATAAGTAATAAAAAAGCTGCTGTCGACTATGATAGCAGCTTATACACAACAAGCTGCCCAACAAATCATCAACATCCCAAATTTATTGGTTGCTCTTCCAGCTTCGCCCGATAATGCAAATCATAGAAATGCTCACTTAAGAAGGATTCAAAATCTTTATCCTTCCCATAATAAAGTTTTTTAAGCTCATCACGTATCTCCGGAATAAGCACTTTCTTGCTTGACTTGTGAATTCGGTAATATTTCACTTGGTTCACCATAGAAGAAAACAGGCCTAACGGTAAACTAATTCCATTTAACAGATCATAAAGATTTTGTAATCTTTTGATATACCTTGCATGATCTGTTTCTAGCATGTATTAAAGCAGGAAATACGGAAGTTACAATGGCTACTGGAATAATCCGGCCCAACATTAACCAACCTGTATTTTTCAAATACTTAAATGCTTCTTCATCGAAACCCTTTACTGCTGGTATTTTCATCTGTTTTTTTAGATGGATAAAGATACTATTATTTCTTAAGAATCATCTTCCGGTATGCTTAATCATTTCTTCAATTATTTCAGCATCGTGCATATAAGCTACGCTTCAATATATTTGTATATTTGCCAACAAATCCATATCAAGTACCATCACATCCCATTCAATGCATAAGGACTCTGTCGATAAAATATCCGCCGCCAGTATACTCGTTACTTTAGGAATCATCTTTGGTGATATCGGTACCTCTCCCTTATATGTGTTGAATGCGATTGTAGGGCATGAAGAAATTAATGGAGATATCATAAAGGGCGCACTTAGCTGTATTGTCTGGACACTTACCTTACAAACCACCATGAAGTACGTTGTGCTAACACTTCGTGCAGATAATAAGGGCGAGGGTGGTATTTTTTCATTATATACACTCGTTAAGAAAACTAAAGTTAAGTGGTTGCTTTATCCTGCTGTTATTGGTGGCAGCGCCATTCTTGCCGAGGGAATCATTACACCGCCGATATCCGTTTCCGCCGCTGTTGAGGGTCTTCGCATGTTTAAAC
>DAORKB010000142.1:0-8921 GCA_035439365.1 Bacteroidia bacterium | reverse complement strand
TTTTTTCTTCCGGTAATGATGCAATGACCGGTTGTTTTCTCCTTAAAAAATTTCATATCAGCTGGCATGTGCCAGATGAGTGTGTTATTTTTTCCGATCTCATTATTCAATCCTGCAGCTACAATAAGGGAAATACGCATTAAATTTTATATTTAAAATAAGGACTTCTTTTAACAAATCACATTAAACTGCGACAGCTGCTTTAATGTGGGGGTGAGGATCATAGCCTTCCAGTGTAAAATCTTCAAATTTAAATTCGAAAATATCATTTACTGCCGGATTTATTTTTAATTGTGGAAGCTTACGCAAATCTCTTGATAATTGGAGTTTTGCCTGTTCCACATGGTTTAAATATAAATGTGCATCACCAAGCGTATGGATAAAATCGCCTACCTCTAAATTACAAACCTGCGCAATCATGTGTGTTAACAGGGCATAGGAAGCAATGTTGAAAGGAACACCTAAAAAAATGTCTGCACTTCGTTGGTAAAGTTGGCAACTTAATTTACCATCCGCTACATAAAATTGAAAAAAAGCGTGGCATGGAGGTAATTTCATTTTATCAATTTCACCCACGTTCCAGGCACTCACAATCATTCTTCGGCTATCCGGATTATTTTTAATCTGATTCACCACTTGCGTGATCTGATCAATATGGCGCCCATCAGCTGTAGGCCAACTGCGCCATTGTGAACCATAAACGGGCCCTAAGTTCCCGTTTTCATCAGCCCATTCATCCCAGATACTTACACCATTCTCTTTTAAATAGTTGATATTGGTATCACCTTTCAGGAACCAAAGCAACTCATGTAAAATGGATTTTAGATGAATTTTTTTTGTGGTCAACATCGGAAATCCATTCTGCAAATTATAACGCATCTGATAGCCAAAAACACTTACTGTTCCTGTTCCTGTTCTGTCTGTCTTCGTTGCACCCTGCTCCAGTACATGGCGCATTAAATCATGATATTGCTTCATATTTTTAGCCTGAAAAAAGTTAACTCAAAGTTAACGAAGTAAATGCGGATATAACCCATAAAGGGGGCTGTTTTTTCAATTGATATTAACAATTTGCGGGTTAATTCTTAATAAAAGAAACAGTTTTCCGTCTTTGTGAAGCCAACTGAAATAAATACATTCCGTTTGCCAAATAATGGATGTCTAGGGAGGATTTATAGCCTGTTAGTTTTCCAGTAGCGACCTGTTTGCCTGTTTCATCTAGGATTGAATAGCTCAATCCTGTTACATTATCTGAAGATTGAATGGAAAGGAATTCGCTCGCAGGGTTTGGATATAGAGAAAGCGTAGGCTGATTCAATAAATCATTGATACCAGAAGCTCCAACAAGTGTGAATTTGCCTTTCATGCCAATTGTAATATGTGGTGTGCAAATATAATAGTGAGTACCTGGGGTTAATTGGGCCGTAGGAAGTATTCCACCTCCCAGAGGTAGTGAGAACCCGCCGGAAAGTGCAATGTTTTGTTCTGCGTCCCAATCCTCCTGGCTAACTTCAAGAACATTATGCGTGTTGCCTAAGCTGAATTTTATGGTATCACCAATTGTAACAGTTGTATCTGCGGGACTAAAATTTGCCCCCCAGTTTGTAATTACAATTATTTTAGAAAACCCACTTAAATGAAGGAGTAGGGCAACTATGAGTAAAGATTTTTTCATTTAAAAAAGAATTGATTTAATAATAAAATTAACAATTAATTTTAAGTAACTATAAAATACAATCAAGGTAGCTTAGGCGTCTTTATACAAAAAGAGATGTACTTTTTACGGTACATCTCTTACTAACAACTTAATGCTTAATTAAGGTTGTATAACCGTAAAGGTTTTCTTTTCATAGCCTTCTGCTGCAAAATAATATGTTCCCGGTGCAACTCCTTGAAGAAAGATCTCTGTTTCCGTGGAATTTAATCTTCCTGACAAAACTTCTTTCCCATCCATACCAATGATCGAATACAAATCACCCTGTTTTGATTTACCTTTCACGGTGATAAAGTCAATTGCCGGTGTCGGAAAAATAGCAATCGTATCTCCGGGCGTGATAGTGATATAGTTGTTAGAACTTGCGTTCCCGTTAAATTGAATAAATAATAAGGCAACGATTGGCAATAATTTTTTCATTGGGATGTTTTTAGTTTTTAATAAATGCGCCGCAATATACAAACAGTGGAGTTACATTTAAAAAAAAGAAATCCCGGAATATAAACGATCAACTGTTAATTACGCTGAATGACAAAAAAATAGTTGCTCTTTTGTTTAGATTCAACAAATTATTAAGGGTGTACAACTGTAAAAGCCTTTCTTTCGATGCCTTCAGCCATAAAATAATAGGTTCCCACAGCCAGCCCGTTTAGTGTAATACCCGTTTCCTGATGCTGCAATTTTCCGGATAATACTTGCTTGCCATCCAAACTGAAAATGGAATAAACTACTCCCAACGTGTTTGAACCTTTAACAGTGATAAAATCAATTGCCGGACTCGGAAAAATAGAAATCGGGCTCAACGATTGATTTTCTGAAATACCATTTGGGCTTTTTACAATGATGGTTCCTTTCATTCCCAATGATGCATGTGGTGTGCATATATAATAATGTGTTCCAACGGTTAATTTTGCCGGCAAAACAGTTCCTCCACCATTTGAAACAGAAAATCCACCAGCTAAAGATGTTGTACCATTCGAATCCCAGGTGGCTTTACTTATTTCTACAGCGTTGTGAGAACCGTCGATCGTAAATTGAACCGTATCACCAAGAGTTATGGTAACGGTGCTAGGAGAAAACGTTGTTCCTGCGTTTCCAATGATTTGAATTTTTGAGTAGCCAGCTAGTTGTATAAAGCATAACGCTACAATAAGTAAATTTTTTTTCATGGGAGATGTTTTTTAGTTTTTAATAAATCGATGCAATATAGCGGGTGCTGAACGAGATTGCAAAAAATAAATTCCACGCTCTAAACTTTTAACAGAAATTTGATGTACATCATGCTCTAATTGTCCGGTTAACATCAATTGCCCGGCACTATTCCAAATAAAAAATGTGGTTCCTATTAAATCGTTGGATACTTTGATTGACAACTGATCTTGTGTTGGATTAGGAAAAAGTGAAAATTGAACCTGTGGAATATGTTGAGCAACATGGGTTGGTCCAAGAACAAAAATTCTCCCTTTCATGCCCATTGTTACATGTGATGCACACACATAGTAATGAATACCTTCTGATAATGCCGCTGGTGTTAATAGGCCTCCACCTAAAGGCAAATTAAACCCTTCTAAAAGAGGGGAAGCTTCATCTGCTTCCCACATCGATTCACTTACTTCTGTGACACTGTGTGTGTATCCTAATTTAAATAGAATGCTATCCCCATAACTTATGGTGATACTTGATGGGTTAAAAGTGTTTCCCGCATTTGTAATTGTTATGATATTACTAAACCCTGTTAATACAATTAACGAAAGGAATAGAATAAGTATGGAATTTTTCATCGTGGTAGATTTAAAATGACCCTACTCGTTTGGCGTTTCGGTTTGCCCCGTTTTTGTGGTTTCTGGTCTCCACAGATATATAAACCGGCAGCAATTTTTGTTCTAGATCTGAAGAAATAGGTAATAAATTATAATCTTTTAACCACATAGATGCTTAGTTTGTGATTCGCAATGCACTTGCCTATGTGGTTAAATTTTTTTTAGGTCTAACTTTATACAATTGTCTTTAGATAATAATTCCTGCAATGGCAGCAGATAAATAAGACGCCAATGTGCCACAAAGCAATGCACGCATGCCGAGTTTAGCCAGGTCGGTGCGGCGTTCAGGAACCAATGCACCAATTCCCCCAATTTGCATTCCCACGCTGCTAAAGTTTGCAAAACCGCAAATAGCAATACTTACAATGAGTAACCCTTTTTCTGTCAAAATAGGAAGGGTGTGATCTGTTAAATTTTTAAAGGCAATAAATTCATTTGTGGTTAGTTTTTGACCCAATAACGTTGCAGCATTCATCGTATCGTTTTGTGGAACGCCCATGGCCCAAACAATAGGATAGAAGAGGCGTCCAAAAATAATATCCAGAGATAAACCGCTGTATAGGTAGTTTAGCAACCAGTTTAACAATGCGATTAAAGCAATAAAGCCAATTAGCATAGCCATTACATTCATAGATATTTTAAACCCATCACTTGCTCCCTGGCTAATTGCATCAATAATATTAACTGCTTTGCTTTTTACTTCCAGTTTTACATTGCCTTTTGTAGGTGATTCCTCTGTTTCAGGAAAAACAATTTTGGAGATGACAAGCGCTCCTGGGGCAGCCATCAAACTGGCCATAATTAGGTATTCTGCCTTAGCTCCCATACTGGTGTAAACAATTAAAATACCTCCTGCAATGCAAGCGAGGCTACCACTCATGGAGGCAAGAAGCTCACTTTTCGTCATGCTTGGTAAATAAGGACGTATCAGTACCTGCGCTTCTACTTGCCCAACAAAAGTACTGGCAACATTACTGAGCGCTTCAGCACCACTTACCCGCATGATGACATTCATGATCCGTGCAATAAGCGAAATAATGCGTTGCATAAGACCGATGTGATAAAAAATTGCAGCGAGGATACAAACCAATATTATGGTAGCTGTCACATTAAAAGCAAAAATGAAAGAAGAGGTGAGTGCATAATTTTGAGGAACACCATCTGCTCCAACGGCAGCAATGCCACCATAAACAAAGTTGGCACCTTGTTTTGCAAATTGTTCCAGTCGTTGCATAACCTTTCCAAGTTGTTGAAAGAAATGGATGAAGAAGGGAACTTTTAATACAAGAAAAGCGATGAGAATTTGCAAACCAAGACCAGAAAAAACCAATCTGTAATTGATGGCACGCCGGTTATTGGAGCAGAGAAATGCAATAGCAAAAATAACAAGAATGCCAATCAATCCGATAAATCGCTCCATTGATAATTGGTTTGAAAATAATGACATCCTCCTTCGTTAAGGCTTCGGTAGGCGAAGGCTGCAAAAAATAAGGTGTATTACGATTTTTTTCGATTGTTTAATTCATCTCTGATATGAGATGCTTTTTCATAATCTTCTTCAGACAATGCTGTTTCCAACATTTGTTTTAGTTCTTCAGTAGATTTTTTTAGGTAATCCGTTTCTTCAATTTCAACACGGCTTTCACTGCCCGATTCACTGACTGCAGCTAAAGCTTCATCATCCAGTATAATCCCGGCCTGAGATAAAATAAATTCGTAGGTATTAATTGGACAAGAAAAGCGAACAGCCAAGGCGATTGCGTCGGAAGTACGTGCGTCAATTTCAACATTTTTTTCTCCATCATTGCAAATCAATTTTGCAAAAAAGATTCCTTCCACCAAATTGTATATAATAACCTCACTTACATTAATGTTGAAGCCTTCTGCAAATGTTTTAAAAAGGTCGTGTGTAAGCGGGCGGCTGGGAGTCATTTTTTCCAACTCAATTGCAATTGCTTGCGCTTCAAATCCTCCGATGATTATTGGTAAACGACGTTTACCTTTGGCTTCACCCAATACAAGCGCATAGGCCCCTGTTTGGGTTTGACTGTATGATAATCCTACAATTTCCAGTTTTACTTTTTTCACTATCAGTTTTTTTAGAACCCATAACTATATTTCATATTTGATGATGTTATGAAATGTAGCATCCGGGTTGGAATGTCAGTGTTTACTAGTATTCTTCTAAGTTAGTTGTGGTTAGCTTTAAAATTTTTTACTGCGGCAATTAATTTTGGCACTATTTCAAATGCATCACCTACAATGCCATAATCAGCAGATTTAAAGAAAGGTGCTTCCTTATCCGAATTAATGACAACAATTGTTTTGCTACCATTAACACCAGCTAAATGCTGTATAGCTCCTGATATACCTATAGCAATATACAAGTTCGGACGAATAGCAACACCTGTTTGTCCAACATGTTCGTGATGATCGCGCCAGTGCATATCTGCTACCGGGCGAGAACACGCTGTTGCTGCTCCCAGTTCTTTTGCTAATTCTTCAATCATTCCCCAATTTTCCGGTCCTTTTAATCCACGACCTGCAGAAACCACCAATTCGGCATCTGGTAAATTTAATTCAGTTGTCGCTTTTTTTACTTCTTTTACTTTAATTGGAGAGTTTACAGCATCTAAATTTACAGCAAAATCTACAACATCAGCTGTTGAATCTTTTAATTCAACAGGAAAAGAATTGGGTAATAAAGAGATTATTTTTTTTGGTGAATGAAGGATGTAATTTGCTACTGCTTTACCAGAGAATACATTCTTTTTAACGGAGAAACTATCACCGGAAATAACCGGGTTGTCAACTGCACCGGCTACTAATCCCGCTTTTAATCGTGCAGCTAAACGTGGTGCAATTTCTTTTCCTGTAAAATCAAATGGAAAGATAATAACATTCGCACCTTCTGCAGTTACTGCTTGCTCTACAGCGGAGGTTAAATATTGACCGTTTAGGTCTTTTAGTTTTTCATTTTTCAATTTTAATACTTTTTTTGCTCCTGCTTTTCCTAAATCCGAAACATCGGCATCGCCAACAATAACAGCAGTTGCTGTCGTATTTAATTGCGCTGCAATACGGCTTCCATAGTTTACCGCCTCCAACGACGATTTTTTAATTTTACCTTTTGCAATCTCTGTATAGATTAATACTGACATAGTCTAAATGATTAATGAGGTGTACAATGCAGGTGTAAACAAACCCGTGTTGTTATTTTAAATTGCTTTTGCTTCTGTATGTAATAATTCAATTAATTGCTCCGGATGTGCTGCATCAATAAACTTACAATCAGTTCTTCCTTTTGCAAGTGTATAATTGCTGATGGTTGTTAATTTATCAGCAGCTGCGGCAGCAACTACTTGCAATGGTTTTGTACGGGCAGCCATAATACCACGCATATTCGGGATGCGTGCCTCAGCCATTCCTTTATTAGCTGAAAGAACAAGTGGTAGTGGGCATTCCAGTACTTCAACACCCCCGTCAATATCATGTTCTATTGTAGCTACATTTGCGGTTACATCTAATTTAGTTGCCAGGGAAACATATGGTAAATTCAATAACTCGGCAAGCATGGCACCTACCATAGAGCCATTGTAATTGATAGTTTCTTTACCAGCCATAATCAAATCAAACCCTTTATCTTTTGCATACGCTGCAATTTGTTCTGCAACTGCAAATGCATCATTCGGATCACTATCAATACGTACCGCATCATCAGCACCTATAGCCAAACCTTTACGTATTGTGGCTTCGCTGTCAGCTCCTCCAACATGTATAATGGTTACATTTCCACCTTGAGCTTCTTTCAACTCCAGCGCACGAACCAATGCGTACCATTCATCATATGGATTGATTACAAACTGAACGCCGGCAGTATTAAATGCCGTATCGTTGTTCACAAAACTGATCTTTGTAGTAGTGTCAGGTACATTGCTGATACAAACCAATATCTTCATAAATTCGTGTTTTTATTTTGTGATTGCAAATTTAACAATATCTAGTAATTAAAAAAATTGATTGCCGAAAAAGGCGTTTTAATACTTATTATTTTTATTATTAGTCGAGTGGGACATAGGTTATTAATTTCAGATATGTGGAGTTGATAAAAATGTACCTTTCTACACATTGGTCTTACGATTTTCATTAATCTTTTTGTATATCTGTAATAAAACCGTTACTTTTGAAACAAATATACACCCGAGTAGTTAGATAACCCCGATAGGATCAACTCAAATCAACCAACTTCTTAATTAGTATGGATTATAATACCAGCCTGCCTAAAATGATTATTCCTGAATATGGAAGAAACATTCAAAAAATGATTGATTTCGCTATTACTGTTCAGGATCGCGAAGAACGGAACAAAGTTGCCCGTGCTATTATTGATGTGATGGGGCAATTGAACCCGCATCTGCGTGATGTGACCGATTTTAAACATAAATTATGGGATCATATTTTTATCATCTCTGAATTTAAATTGGATGTGGATTCCCCTTATCCAAAACCAACTGCCGAAACATTTCAAACCAAACCGGATCGGGTTTTATACCCTAGCAATGATATTCGCTATAAACATTATGGTAAAACAGTTGAACGGATTATTGCAAAAGCACGAGAATATCCGGAAGGGGAAGAAAAAAATGTGTTGACAGAACAAATTGCCAACTTGATGAAACGTTCTTATTTAAATTGGAACCGTGATTCGGTAAATGATGAAGTGATTTTAAAACAGCTGGAAGAATTATCAAGAGGAGAGTTGAGATTAGACCCTTCTGCACTACGCAGCACCCAAACATTTGTACCACGAGGAGCACCGGCTAACCAACACCGTGATAAGAAAAAGCAAAACAACAATGGAGGAAAATCCAATAATGGAGGAGGATTCCGACATAATAACAACAATAACAATCAGAAATTTAAACGTAAGTTTTAATTGATTGATAAGATAAAGGGAAGCGCCAAGGGTTGATAAAGCCTTTGGCGTTTTTTGTTATTAATCCTGGAGGGATCACATAAGTTTGCCATACCGGATAAAAATGAAAATATCTTTTTCTTTTTGTCTTGAAACAAAAAGAAACAAAAAATTCAAGAAAGCATAATCGGTCCACCCACATGCAGGCGCTGCTCCGTATGCTTTCAGGCCTCACGCGCCGCACGGATTTTCTATTCTACCCAGGCGTCTTAATGTTAAAAATTAGTAATTCTATTAACTTCTATTGTTTAATCTTGTGATGAACTGAAAATTAGTGATGAACGCGGGGAGGAAAGGCGCTTTGTCGGGGCAGCCCTGTGCGGCAGGGTGAGAGGAAGACGCATTAGCCGCGGGGGATTGTGGGATTGTCTTCCTCGCAGGGACACATTAAAGCGCCTTGAATTTTTTGTTT
>DAORKB010000141.1:0-8924 GCA_035439365.1 Bacteroidia bacterium | reverse complement strand
GCCAATGGTAACAAATATTCTTTTCTGTCAGGAAAATCTGCACAGCTTGGAAATGATTGTGCCTGCATACTTTCCGGTAAACCAGCCTGACAAAGTACGGTCATCATTGTTTGTAAATTTCCTCTTCCTGAAAAGGGAGACGTTGGTCCTACGTTGTATGTTTTTAATGCACGTGCAACACGGGTGAAACTAATGTTGTGCATGTAAGCCAATAAAATATTTGCAATGATCATTTCATTGTGTACTATAAAACGGGCAGGTAATTGACTAAGTCTGTATTTTGCATATCCGCCCGAAGTGCTGATTGGTGTAACACCAGCAGCTGTTAATTGAGTGTATAGCCAGATGTCAGGGCTTGCACCAGGAGCAGGTGTAGGCGTTGCCATTTCAACCTGAATTTCACGATTTGGGCTGAACCATGTTGCTAAAGCAGGGCCGTAACTTTGTGCACCTCCGAATTGGTAAGCAAAAGCATTGGCAATACCTTCCATAAAAGCAAATCCCATAGAAGGAACGGCCTCATCATAATAGTGTGTTCCATCCGCACCATAATGATACCAGCTTCCGTTTACAAAAAACGGATGTTGTGGAAAGTCAGACATATCCTGTGTGTGCGTTAGTTCATGTAACAATACAAATCGTGCATTCACGGCACTTTGAGCTGAAAAGAAATGTCTTCCGATGTGTATTTTTCCGAAGTAAGGGCCTGTTTTGGAATTAGTAGCACATGGCCATTGGAAACCATTCGCATCAACACAATCAATAAAAGTAGTTTTTGCAAAATTGTTAAATGCTACCACATCGTTGTACATAAATACAGCAAGCACTTTGTCGCGGATGTTTAAAATTTGTTTGAATGAAGATTGAAAACTCTCGTCTCCACCATTTGCTCTGTCATTCAACAAGCTTTTTAAAAATGTTACCATCGAACTCATGGATGCATTGCCACCAAATACATTTCTTGCATCGGATGCACTTGCCGCCATTGTAAGTAATGTTTTGGTTGTGTCTGTATTGGGATTAGCAACATAATAAAACTTTAACTTGCTTATTATGTATGCCCGATCGGCAGCAGCATCAGCAAATGCAGTATGCCCGCATAACGTCAGGAAAAGCGAAAGCATGGCGATTACCTTGCTGCCGTAAGTTAATTTGTATTTGTTCGTTTTCATTGGTATTTTGAATAAGTTAGTTGATTGGTTTAATGTTCCATGATGGAAGAATTAATTCCTAATGCAATCGCAATTTCAGTAGATGCTTGTGTAAAATTTCTAACACTTGGTGCTGTTGCTGCATTTTTAACTGCAGTGCGGTTGTTCCAGTAACATTGAATCAAATCCATATTTAGTCCATTGTCAAATAACTGATTAAACTGAGCTAAAGAAGTGGAGGAGAATCCTGTAAAGTAATCCGCATAAGCCAGTGGTAATAAATATTCTTTTCTGTCAGGCATGCTCGCGCAGCTTGGAAATGATTGTGCCTGCATACTTTCCGGTAAACCTGCCTGACAAAGTACGGTCATCATTGTTTGCAAATTTCCTGTTCCCGAAAAAACAGATGCTGTTCCGAGGTTGTATGTTTTAAAGGCACGAATAACACGTTGAAAACTGATGTTGAACATATAGGCGCTCACAATATTTGCAACAATCATTTCATTGTGAATCAGGATACGTGGAGGAAGTTGGCTCAAACGATAAGTTGCATAACCACCACCGGTACTGATGGGTGTAATACCTGCGGCCTGTAGTTGCGAGTATAGCCATATATCCGGGTTAGCACCCGCTGTTGGTGATGGAGTAGGAGTGGTTTGCTCCACAATAATTTGCCGGTTTGGTGTGAACCAGGATGCAAGATCAGGTGCCGTACTATTTGATGGGCGTTGAAATTGATATGCAAAAGCATTTGCAATACCCTCTTTAAATGCATTGCTCATCGATGGGATGGCTTCATGATAAAAATGGTTATTGTCTGAACCATATTTATATGGTTTACTGTTAATGTAAAATGCATGCCAGTCAAATTCGGACATGTCCTGCGTATGCGTTAATTCATGAAGGAAAATAAATTTTCCATCTGTACGTGATACCGCAGAAAGGAAATAGCGTCCGATATGTATCTTACCCCAGTACGAAGCTCCGCTCATAGAAGTCGAAGAGGTGCTGCTATTTGCACAAGGCCAAAAATATCCATTGGTTGAACAATTGACCCAAGTGGATGTGGCAAAAGCATTTACAGGAACCGCATCATTGTACATAAACATAGCGATATCTTTCTCCCTTACTTTCAATATTTCTTTTACTGCAAATTGAAAAAGTTCATCACCACCATGTGCACGATCATTCAACAAGCATTTTAGAAAAACCTTCATAGAATCCATTAAGGTGTTGCCTGCAAATACATCACGTGCATCAGCCGCATTTGCAGACATGCTGATTAAAGATGCTGTTGCTTGTGTATTGGGATTAACAACATAGTAAAATTTTAGCTTACTTAATATATATGCTCTGTCTGCAGCGGCATCGGCTTTTGCGGTATAGCTAAATAACCACATGATCATCGAAAATATAAAAGCAGCTTTGTAGCTTGTTTGTATTTTCTGTTCTTTCGTTTTCATCTGAATAGTATTAAAATGAGTTAGTAAACAGCTTAAAAATCATCTACAAATAGTGTTGATCCGTTGTATTTTTTTCTGCCGCTGCTTTGTGTTGTATTTCCCTTTTTAATGTAAGTAACTTCATAGTCAAAATCATTTACTCCTGTTGGAAGAATGAAATCAAGACGTTTTGTAAAGTTCTCGCTTGCCGGATTCATCGATGTTTGAACGCTTTGTTCCTTATCTCCAAGTTTATAGAAAATGGTCACATTCACCAATCTCACTTCTTTGTCTTTTAATGCCTGTGGGTCACCTTGCAAATCCACCAATTTTCTTTGGAAGGGTGGTGCCAATGCAATTGCTCCTGCGTCTCCATCTTTCCAGGTTCCAGGTATTGAATATCCACCAAAGAAACTCCAGTCTGTTTTGTATTTGTAACTTAGCCATTTGCTGCGATCAGCATCATCTTTCCAACCGTATAATAATTTAAAGGCATTTCCTTCTGAATTAAAATTCTTACGATCAACTCGTACTTCGTCTGTCGTAAGCTCACCATTTTGGTGTTTTTTCTGTAAGGTCAACGTAACAAAGTTTACATATTGTCCAAAGTCAGTCGAATTCATACCATCCACCATGGCTACAATTTCACGTTGTTTGTACATGGGATCATCAAGGTTCACTTGTTTGAAACAAGCTTTGCAATCTAGTTTTCCGATATTTTTGCTAAATGTTTGGTTGATGGATGTTGCTGTTGATTTTGAAAAGTCATAGGTTTTGCTTCCACTCACTCTGATTTCTTTCATTTGGAAAGAAGCCATTGCATAGAACATGGGTTGTGAGCGCTGTTCCTGCATTTGTGGTACATATGGGGGAACAGTAGTTGCCGGTCTGTCGTTTGGTGATGCACTTCTTACAGCACTACCTTCGGTAATTCTTCTTGATCTTCTACCTGCAGCTCCAGCGGTAGTATCTCTTGCTTCTGCGCGCTCATCTGCTCTGTCTGTTCTCGCAGCAGTACGTGCACGTTCTTGCTCAGCAGCATTGTCGCGGCGTATACCTTCATTTGCCTGACGGGTCTCTGTTACGTTACGGTTGTAATTTTCTGTTGCACGGTCAAGGAAACTACGTTCTCCACCGGCAAGCGTTCCAAGCTGCGAAAAATTTGGGGCCTGAGGAGATCCCATTGGCGCACAAAATTCTTCGGTAAATTTTTGTTGAATAAGTTCTAATAGACGTTCCATTTGAACATCACTTCCTACTTGTTCAATTTTAATGGCACCGTTGTCTTTTAAATTTTGTACCATGATTCCGATCTCTGCTCCGAAAATAGGTGTAGCGATCCCCATGTTGAAATGCGAATCTTTATAAATCTGGTCTCTGTTAAATGTAACTTTTGCAGTAACAGGAGAGTTGTAACCTCCCAGCATCATGTTAAATGTAAAACTCAGATCGGGTGTTGGTGTTTGAAAAGTGGCCCATAATATTTGAGATTCTTTTTTGGAAAGTAAAATAGAAACGGCAACAAAATCACCATCCATGACAGGTGCAGGTCCAATACCAACCACTTGTTTTTTCTCACCTTCACCAGGAGGCGAAGTTACCAAAGCACACGTTCCGCTTTGATAAATAACAGGTCCTATTAATGTAGCTGACGGAACAATTCTTCTCAATTCCTGCTCAGCAGCTTTTCGTTGCTCAGGCGAAACGGATAACCCGAAAAGCACGTGAACAATTCCACCACCACCAGCTTCTTTTATTTCAGCAGCATCAGCCGCTGAACGCTGATTTTCCACAAAGCGAACAAATGAAAATGCAGGTGTTCCATCTTCGTGTAATTTTATTTTGGGCTGATTTGGTAAATAATAATATTTTGTATTATCTCCAACTTGTGGAAAACAAGTAAGGTCACCTGCTTTCACTCCTTTGTCCAATACAATCTGAGGTGTAAACTTGGTTTCCCCTTGTCCGACACCCATCATTGGCAAGCTTGCTATCAATACAATAACGAGCTTTAGCTGTAGCTTTAATTTTTTCATTTGTTTTTTCTAATAGTTAAAATATATTATAAAACTAATTTTTTGAAACCTGTTTTATTTCTTTTTTGGAGATCCAAAAATATCTTTAAATAAATCCAAAACAGAACTTGTAGCGTCTACTACTTTCGAATTTTCTGTTGTCGCGGAAATAACGGTTTTACCTGCTTCAACAGCTTTTTTGAATACGTCCGAATTTTCATCCTTCAAAGCATCTGGTATGGTTGCATATACATAGTTGTCGTTTATTTTTGCTTCCCAATCCAATGCTAATTTACCTTTTGTTGTATGGTTAAATACCAGTCGGTATGCATACCCTTTGGTATCGTTATCGGTGTAAATGATTTTGTTTACCAACGGTTCATTTTTAGAAGGTGATACAGAGATATTGTCTTCGTATTCCTGACCGAACTTTCTGTAACGTACCTGTAACGTAGCGCGGCTGATGTTCATTTGTTTCAAGGCATCAATGTCTGCTTCGAACTCAATGTTTCTTGGATAAATAGGAGGATAAAGTGTTACCCCTTGCCAATCACCTTTTGTCCAGACAGGAGTTGTTGGCCATATTTTTCCACCACGTAAACTCCATTGTGATTTGTATTCGTACAGGTCAGTGTTTTTATCCTCGCCTCTTGCATAGGTAACTTGTGCAGAGATCCCTTTGTCTTTTAAAAATTTGGAGTCGATCGTAACAGCATCATTGAAATCATTTCCGGTTTGACGTTTTTTACGAACATTCACGGTTACATAATTTACTTCTTGTTCAAAAATATCTTTCGCATCCAAATCAAGAATAAAATTGATATCGCGGTGTTGGAAGAAAGGATCATTTAAATTTACAGAACCAACACATGCTTTGTTGTTTTTTACACCATCATACCAGGAGGCTAAGTTTTCTGTAATGGTCCAGTCTTCACGAATTGGTAAGCGCAGGTTCAAACGCATCGTTTCTCTTCCTTTCGCTTTTTTGATTGCGATTTTTGTCTCATCTAAATGGTATTCGTATAAATCTTCAGATGGTTCATATTTACCTCCTTCGGGATCTTTTGCTTCTTGTCCTTCCGGTGGTGTAGAGAATGTTTTATCGGAAATAGAGTTTAAGAAATAATCCATGAATGCTTCGATTACTTTTTGTACAATTGGGTTGTTTGCATCACGGTATTTAACTCCCAAATTAACCGTTACAGCTTTTGAACTTATCATGGATTGGTAAAGTGAATCTTTCTTTTCATCTGTAATCACATCATCGTGCAAGCTATTATGTTTTGGCATCGTTCCATCATCCTTATCGTGGTGTGTATAATCTCTTTTTGTTTTACGGAACAAGCTATCTACCATCGACCAGTCTACTATAATTTCTCCTTCTACAGCCGGCATAATTACATCATATGCAAAACGTAAAGAAATAGATACGTCGGTAATGGATCTGTTTTTTTCAAATGTTGCAGCTAATAATTGTGCTCCATTTTTTTCAAGTTTCGCAGCCATGGCGATCTTTGCACCAGGCATTAAAGGTGCATTGGTTACCATACAAAAATTCGGTGTAAATGATTTGTCGGTAAGCGTTGCAGAAATGATACGGCAGGATTCTTCAACATCCGGGCGTAAGCTTGCTGCCCCCATTAGTTTGGCAACACCTCCTTCTAATGGTTTCCCTTTTGTTTTTTCTTCCAACAGTTTTTGCGCTTCTTTTTCCTGTGCAGGTGTTAATCCCCACTCCATTAAAAAGTGCATGATGGCACCTTGTACACCACCTTGATCGGCTTTTTGTTCTGTTGTATATTTCATGAATAAAAACTCTGGTGTAACACCATCTAGTTTTTTTGACAAGCGCAATCCTACCGGTAAATAAAAATATTCGCCGTTCATTTGTTTTGAACCTAGAGCCTTGTCCCTTCCAAACATGGTCACATGTGTCCCGTCCGTAAGTATAACATCAATTCTGTTCTCGTAATCGAGGACTTGACTCCTGCAAATTATTGCAAACAGCGTTAATGAAAGAATAGTTAGTAATGATCTTTTTTTCATAGCAGTTGATTTTATAGTTGTATTATTATTTTTTTTCTGATTCTGGTTTTTAATTCGGGTACAATCCGTTGTGCTAAAAATGAGCCTTCTACTTGTTCACCCGGATGTTTTATAATATGCATGGCAAATAAATGACTACGCTCCAACTTTCTAAAAAGGCGATTTGGTGTTGAAAATCTCGAGAATAGAACCGTTTCCTTAGCAGTAAATTTTTTGCCGGCGAGAAGAGATAAACCTTTGCAAACAAAATCGGTACAATTAAATAATTGTGCATTAAAACATTTATTTGCGTCAACTAATGTTTGCAGATAAGCAATTAGTTGATAATCTTCATAAGGACACGTTTCAATTTCAATCAAACCATCAACCGGTAGATTTTCCTTGTGTGGGATTCCTTTTGAAAGAAGTGAACTTACAGTTATATCGGCATCAGCCGAAGTACGTGGAAGGCGATAATAACTCGGTTCCAGCTCTCTTTTTAAATGGCTGCGAATAAATGCATCACTTTGTGGCCATAAATCATAATAGATTAATCTGCCCGTTGATTGTGTATCATTAACAGAGTATTCTATATTATTAGCAACACGATCATAAACAAAAATATCATAACTGTCAATTGCAATTCCGGCGTGACCTGTTTTTCCTTTAACAGTCGTGTAAAAAATAACATACACATTCGCATGCAACAGTGTTGCACTCATCAGAAAGATAAGTACAAGCACCATCGCTTTTTTTAACGGATATGTAGTATTATATATCATATTAATTTGCTGGCATGTTATCTATAAATAAATAACCGCTCTTATTTTTCCCACTAGCTGATTTCGTACTTCCATCACCCATGATCCAATTAATTTCGTAATTGTATTCATAGATATTGGTGGGCAATGTGATCTCAAATTTTTTCTCTCCCATCGGATCTGTAGGCTTTAATGAGAGCATGGGCTTGCGGTTGTCACTAAAAAATGGATAATCCAGTTGCACGGTAATGGCTCTCACCTTTGCTGTTTTCAATGCATCTACATCTCCGTCCAATTGTACTACTCTTCTTTCGTAGGGAGCATATACATTGATCATACCTGCACTTTGTTTGGTCCAGGGTGTTTCATAGGTCTTTCCTCCTTGAAACTGGAAATTTGTTTTGTATTCGTAATTCAACCAGTTCAAGCGATCCTTGTCGCTGATAGATCCATAGATCATTGGTGAAATTTTGTTGTCGTTCAATGTTTTCTTGGTAATGTTTTGTTCCCTCAATGTTACATCTCCATTTTCATGTGTCTTTTTTAGAGTCACTGTAATATTGTTGATCAACTTATCAAACTCAGGTAGCAAGGTGCCGTCTACACTAACAAAAATTTCGCGCTGTTGAAAATCGGGATCTTCTAATGAAACAGACTTGAAGTACATGGGGTCTTTTCCATATTTTTTATAGAAGTCACCGATGTTAAATGCAATAAGATGGTGCCGTTGAACAGTAACACGGCTGTTGAAGTTCATTACACTTTTTCCGGTACTTTGGAAATCTCTTCTTTTGTAAGCAGCGTTCAAACCAAAACCAAATACTTTTCCACTTCCCATAGCACCCTGTGGGCGCAACATATTACCAAGCAGATCTACTAATCCGTTTGTAGCTTGTGCTACTTCCGGATCTATCGGTTGAAATAACAGATCAACCAAACGACCATATACAGTAGTAAGCAAAGCATCCATGTGAGCATTTTCACCAATGGTTGTTAGTTGGATGGCATTGTTACGTTTTAATTCAAGAACGGATTTTTCTACGTCTGCACTTACAAAATAAACGCTGGCTGATGCTTTCATCATCTCTGCTTTTTTTACATCGTCCCAGTTTACAACCAGCTCTGCGCGGTACGCATCGGTTATTCCACTAAAACCCATATCAAACACGATAGAAATATCGGGTGTTGCCATTTGAAAACTTTCCATTAACATTTTGGAAGCTTTCGGATCCAATTCAAAGGATAAAGCAATGCGACTGTTTTCCAAAACGGGAGCATTACCTGTTGCCAGTAATTTGGTTTCTTCTTTTCCACTTGAATTAATAATGGTGGAGATGAGTGCGTAACGCCCTTCTGCAAAAATGACCGGTCCTCTCAATGTGATATCATCCACTTGTAAAATTTCTTTTAGTTTTGTTTTGGCCTCATTTATTTTCTTTTGAGGTGTTTCATACATGACTAAAAAATTTAAAACTGCTCCACCACCAGCTTTGGAAATGGAATTAGTTCCTGCGGTAGTATCCTTTTTAT
>DAORKB010000140.1:0-9118 GCA_035439365.1 Bacteroidia bacterium | reverse complement strand
TTCTCCGATTTTTTTTAAATCAAAGTAAAAAAAGCAATTTTTAGAACCCACCTTTAGTTAACTATATTTTTAATGATGAACTAACGTAACGCATTATGCAAAATACATTAACGATAAGTGATCATTTAAGAAGCGCAATACACATAGCGCAAGCATTTGCAAAAGAAAATAAAAATGAACGTATTGGTGTTTCACACATGCTTCGGGCATTGATGCACAAAGAATCAGGCTTGCATGATTTTTTAAAATCATTGGGTAAGGATCCCGGATATATTGCAGAATGGGCAGAAGTACGAATAGACGAATATCCAAAAACAAATTTAATGTCGGATGTGCCAACTGCAGATGAACAACTTTCAAAAGTGATGGAAGACGCAGATAATGTTGGTTTGAAATTGGGGCTTGATTTCACGGATCCGATTTGTGTATTGGTGGCGCTTGTTAAACCGAATGCAGCGTATTCATTAAGCCAGTTAAAATCTCTTCCTCTGCGAGAACACGAAATCGTTGAACACTATTTGAATCATAACAAAATTAAAAATGTATTTAAACCCTCTGATTCCTCCGAACACGTAGATACAAAGGAACAATCAAATATAAGTGGAGCCCTGTTTAATTACTGCATTGAAAAAAATTCGCAAGTAACACAAGGAAAAACAGATCCTGTAATTGGCAGAGAAAAAGAAATTGTGATGATGGTTGAAATACTTGGCAGAAGAAGTAAACCAAATGTATTGCTAATAGGCGAGCCGGGAGTCGGTAAATCAGCATTGGTAGACGGTTTTGTAAGTAAAATTATCGCCAATGAAGTTCCTTCCATATTAAAATCTGCGATCGTATTTGAATTGGAGTTAGGGAAGCTATTGGCAGGAGCTTCTTATAAGGGAGAAGTAGAAGATCGCTTAAAAAATGTCTTAAAAGAAATAAAAAAGTTTGATAAAGCAATTTTGTTTATTGATGAATTGCATACTCTTTTAGATAGCAAAGGCGCCGTTGGGTCTGGGATTGCAAATATGTTAAAACCGGAACTGGCAAGAGGTGAACTAACGATTATAGCTGCCAGTACACAGGAAGAATATAGAAAAGTAATAGAACCTGATGCAGCATTTAACAGGCGATTTGAAACACTTACGGTAAACGAACCGGATTTCTTTACCGCTACAAAAATGCTTCAGCAATTGCTCCCTAAGTATGAAACCCATCATGGAATAAAGGTAAATCCTGATGTAATTGCTGATACGATCAATTTGTCAAAACGTTATATTAAGGATAAACGGTTGCCGGATGCAGCGATTGATCTATTGGACAGAACAATGGCTGCTATCAAGATGATGAAAGAAACATCGCTGATCGAAGTGGAAAGCGTAGAAAAGCAATTTGCGGAAGTATTCAGTGATACTGCTTTGGGAACTGAGGAGAAATTAAATGAATACAAATGGATTTATGCTGTCTTGTTAAATAAACTTAGTCCCGTACTGGTTGGGCAACTGGAAGAAGTGAATACGATTGATGAGATGGAAACAGAAAAGGAACTGTATACCGCTCTTCAACAAATTATTCTGAAGTTTAAAGAAGTATATGCTAAGGCAAAAGATGAGATAACGAGAGAAGATGTTGCTGCCATCATAGCACATAAAACCGGAATACCAGTAGGGAAAATTCAAACACAGGAGCGGGATAAATTATTGAACATTGAAGAACAATTGAAACAACGGGTAGTTGGGCAGGACCATGCTATTAAAATTCTGTCGGATGCCATTGTAGAATCACGAAGCGGAATTATAAAACAAGGGCAGCCTATAGGTTCTTTCTTTTTCCTTGGACCGACGGGAACCGGTAAAACAGAGTTGACAAAGGCCATTGCTGAATTTTTATTCAACGACGAAAAAGCAATGATTCGTTTTGATATGTCGGAATTTAAGGAGGAGCATTCTGCAGCATTATTGTACGGAGCACCTCCTGGTTATGTGGGTTACGAAGAAGGTGGGATGCTTGTCAATAAAATACGCAAACAGCCGTATTCCGTTGTTTTGTTTGATGAAATTGAAAAGGCGCATAGCTCTGTTTTTGATACGTTCCTTCAAATTATGGATGAAGGTGTATTGCATGATAAACTGGGTAAGGAAGGCGATTTTAGCAATGCCATTATCATCTTTACATCTAACATCGGAAGCGAATGGATCGCTGAACAGATACAAAAGGGTTTACTTCCCACCTCACAGCAACTGATGGATGTGATGGCAAAAAATTTCAGACCGGAATTTTTAGCACGTTTAAGTGAGATTATTCCCTTTGCACCCATTAGTGAAGAAAATGCGGTGCGAATACTTGAAATACAAATGCAGGCATTGCTTAAAAGTTTAACAAAATTGGATATTCAACTGACATTGAATGCAGATGCAAAAAAAATATTGGCCTTAACCGGCTTTACGCCAAAGTATGGAGCACGACAATTGGCAACCGTTATCCGGAATAGTTTGAGAAGAAAAATAGCCCGAATGATTGTTGCCGGTGACTTAAAAAAAGGTGATCATCTTATAATTGAAAAGGAAAATGATCAAAAAGAGTTAACCTGGAAAATCGAACGCGATGGAAAAATGATCACTTATCAATCTTAATGAAATCAAAATAAGTAAATAGATTTTCATCCTGTAATCAACAGAAACCTTTGCTAGATAAGTTTTTGAACGTTAAACTAAAAAATAACTGATATGTATAACTACGGAATTGGAGGTAATGAAGTTAAACTTGATGCCTCAGAAGCGATCGCAGATATTGCAAACAACAGAACTTTATTTGTTCAGAAATTGACCATGAATGATCCGGTAAAGCCTGAAGCTGTTTATGATCTGAAAAATGTAGAAGAAGTGTTTGCTCATTTTAAACCGCAGTGTACAGTGGAGTTTCAGACTGCAGAAGGAACATCAAAATCGGAAGACCTTCATTTTTCAAATCTGGGCGACTTTGGAATTAAGAACGTAATTGATCAAAGTAATTTTTTAACAAACCTGAATATAGAAGCGGAGTTGTATCAGAAAATTGCCAAACAATTTAACAGCAATAAGGTATTAAAATCGTTAGTAGAAAATCCTGAGATGAAACAAACCTTAAAAGATGTTTTGGCAGCATTGCTTCATGAATTGAATACAACAGAAGAAGAAACAAAGTAGTTATTGAACGATAGGTTCAACAGCTGAAAAATTCAACGGATTGTTTAAACAAAAAAAATAACAATGGCACTACAAGAACAAAATATATCAAGTGAAGTTGCTTACAAATCAAAAGAAGAAGCACAATCACACCTGGAACAAAGCCTCCAAAAACTGGCAAAAGCAGGAGGATTTTCTTTCCTAGAAAATACAATTGATGGGTTGCAAAATGTAAACCCCGAGCGCAAAGCGCGTAAAAATATTTTCATGACGGATCCGGAAAAGAAAAAGGAAAGAGCAGAGTTGAAAAAAAGGTTAGAGATCTGGTTGGAACTTCTTTCCGAATCAAATTCATCCCACGAAATAGCTGAAAAAAGCCTCAATAAAGTAGAATCCGTTACAACAGTATTAAATAAAAATATTGGTGCTGCATTGGAAACATTCAAAGATCTGGAACAGGCATACCGTTCGATGGCATTATTTTATAAAAATACTGAATCGGATAAGCTGAAGAACATTACCATCATGAATGCTTCATTGGATCAAATGACGGATCTGGATAACACACGTTATATTGACTATGTTGCTGAAGAATTAAAACAAAATTTCGACAGGTTGGATCTTCGTCAAAACTACTCATTGCTTGTTATTCCCGGATATCTTGGGTCAAATAAAGTAATTGAGAAATGGGCAAAGATTGCGCATGAAAACAAAACCATGTTGGTGACTGATTTCGCTAACCTTGAAGGGCCGGATGATGTGATCGATATATTTGAGGATGCAAACCTGACAGGCGGAGATGTTTACCGTTCAAATGTGATCATGGCTTGTAACTGGCTGGTAGGAAGAGGCAAGGTTACACAGGTAAATGAAGAGGATGATTTATTTATTCCTCCATCATCAGCACTTGCAGGAAAAATGTATTACACCATGTTATCACAAGTAACTGCCGGTAAAAAGCATGGTGGTATGAATGAAGTGGATGCGGTTCGTTTTGATATGAAAAAAAGCGAAATCTCGCAATTGGAAAAATTGGGACTTGTGCCTATGGTAAATGAATATGGTAAAGTAATGGCTTTTTCTGCAAAAACATTATTCAACGGAGATAACCTTGGATTGCAGACATATTCAGTGGTTCGGGTATTTGACCACATTACCAAAGTATTATTTGATTTTTTAAACAGAAGAGCTTTTGAAAACTGGACCAGTAAAACGGAGAGCGACCTGCGTAGCCAGATCGTGAAATTTTTGGATGGTATACAAGGTCCTGACCGCTTAATAGAAAAATTTAAAATTCAACGTTTGGAGCAAGATCCAAATCAAAAAGACCGTGTGTTTTTAGACATACACATCACACCTTATTTCCCTGCGAAAAGTTTTGTTGTGAAGTTGGATGGAAGAAAAGGAGATGATGAGAGTGCATCATGGAACAGTGAATATAAACAATCATAAAAATTCTTTTTCTTTTTTCTAACCCTTAAAATTTGAAAACATATGGCATTTAGAGCAGCATTAAACATAGGTGGTAAAGAACATGATGTGTTATCATGTAATTTTACCATGAGCCGTGATACAGACGCAAAAGGAAGACCCTCTTCCGGTGTTTACGGCGGACGCATTTCTTTTGAAGTGGAGTCAACATCTGATACATCTATTATTGAATCAATGGTGAATAACCAATTTAAACCATTTGACGGCAGTGTTACTTTCAAGAAACATGATGAAGATGCAAAAATGAAAGAGTTAAATTTCAAAAATGCCTACATCGTTCATTACCAGGAAGGCATTGATGCAAATGGTACTAATCCTATGGTTGTAAAGTTTACTGTTTCCGCAGAAACCATTAAATTGGGAAATGCAGATCATGATAACCGTTGGCCAAAATCCTAAATGAAAAACCTTTGAAATAAAATAATTGTTCACTGTTTACATCTATGATTGCAATTGTTTTATTTCAAAGGGTTTTATTCAGTTTTAAATAATTCCATTTTGGCATTAATGAAGTTTTCTTAAAATAAGGAAAACAATTTTTCGTTACAATTTAATATTGTTTTATTCTGACAACCTGTATTAAAAAGTTTATAAAAGTGTCAATCAATTTTAGTGTTAAGAAAAAATTAATTTTCATTTTGTCTAAAACAGGTATTTTCCCTATAGGATGTCGATAAATTAGCGTTTACCTTTACCTCAGCATTTCCTGTGACCTCAACAAGAGCAGTTGTTATGTGAATAAGCCGTTGTATCACCCGAATTTTTTTATTGAATCAATACAACCTGCAAATCGGGTTGCTTTATATAGTGCGCATACAAAATAAATTTCTCCTTTTTTTCCTAACCCTTAAAACTTAAACACATGTCATTCAGAGCAGCATTAAAACTAGGCGGTAAAGAACACGATGTATTAAATTGCACCTTTACCATGAACCGCGATACAGATTCAAAAGGAAGACCTTCTTCCGGTGTATATGGCGGTCGTATTTCCTTTGAAGTAGAATCCACTTCAGATACTTCTATTATTGAATCGATGGTGAACAATCAGTTCAAACCATTTGACGGAAGTGTTACTTTCAAAAAAACAGATGAAGATGGGAAGATGAAAGAATTGAATTTTAAAAATGCCTACATTGTCCATTACCAGGAAGGTATTGATGCAAATGGCGATAATCCTATGGTCATTAAATTTACAGTTTCTGCGGAGAGCATCAAATTAGGTAATGCTGATCACGATAACCGCTGGCCGAAAGCTTAAGCAACACACTCAATTTGCTAAACGTGCAATACTGTTACAATGATGCCATGCATTACTTGTAACAGTATTTGCATATTTAATCATTTTGATCAAAAGCCCTTCCCACTGATCAATTCGCTTTCCTTTGAAAATGAGAACTGATCATATTCGTGAATATATAGATTGCAGTTTATTGATAAACCGATACGCTCATGGCAAAAGAAATTAATTCGGAAATAATGATTGATGGCGAAAAGCTGGATCATTTTGTCTCTATTTCCATTCATCAGGAATTTAACAATCATCACCGTTTTGAAATGGTGGTAAGTCAGGAGATGCTTGAAAAACAAGGAAGTCACCTTCTTGATAAATCAAAAGAACTGATCGGTAAATCCATTACCATTGGTTTTGGTGAAAAAAATACAAGAGATAATACATTTAAAGGTATTATAACAGAAATAGGAATGCAACAGAAACATGGATTGTGGGGTAATATTTTGTTGAAAGGATATAGCCCTACTTATTTAATGGAGGGAGGTGGTCATTTTGCATCTTATTATAAAAAGAGCCTTAAATCAATTGCTGATAAATTAAAAAGCGAGCTGCCGGCAAATGATATGCAGATTGCTATCGCTCCGAAATATACCAGCGAAATTACATATGCCACCCAATATGGTGAAAGCAATTTTATGTTTCTAAACCGTTTGGCCTGCAATTATGGTGAATGGTTTTATTATGATGGATCAAAATTATTTTTTGGAAAACCGGATGAACCGGAAAAGCTTGAATTATCCTATGGAGCACACATCCAATCCTTTTCTTTTTCCATGCGTGTAGTGCCAAGTAAAATTCAACATTTTACATACAATTCAAAAAATGATGAGACGCACAAAAGTGATCTGCCTTCCTCAGTTCCGGGCAGTAATCCGTACATGCAGCATGCGTTGGAGGTTTCGGATAGCTTGTATCAGCAACCCGTTATACAACCCGTTGCTACCCGTGTTGAAGATAAGCAACAACTGGATGAATACGCGAAAAAACAAAAGGGAGTTTATGCTGCAGGAACTGTACAATTGCAAGCGGAAGGAGATTATCCGAAAGTAAAATTAGGAAATCAGGTACTTGTTAAAATAATTCAAAAAGAAATTAAAGGAGATGATACACCCGAACATGGAGAATACATTGTTATTTCCATCACACACCGCCTGAGTGGAACAGGTGAGTACATGCATACATTTGAAGCCATCCCTTCTGATAATAATTATATACCGGCTACAGTTCCTCCGGTAAATGCGGAAACACAAATGGCTGTTGTAAAAGATAATAAAGACCCCGATGGAATGGGCAGAGTGCGTGTAGAAATGTTGTGGCAACAATCAACAGGACAAATGACAGACTGGATTCGTGTTCTGACACCTGATGCCGGAAAAAGTGATAGTGTAAGTAAAAACAGAGGATTTGTGTTTGTACCGGAAGTTGGTGATCAGGTATTGGTTGGTTTTAGATATAACGACCCCAACCGCCCTTTTGTGATGGGAAGTATTTTTCATGGGAAAACAGCCGGTGGTGGCGGAACAGGAAACAATACCAAGAGCCTGACAACCAGAAGTGGCAGTACCGTTATATTGGATGATAGTAAAAAAAATATCACCATCAGTGATCCGAGCGGTAATAAAATGGTATATGATGGTTCGGGGAATGTAAATGTAACAAGCCCAAAAACAATGACGTTATCCTGCGGATCATCCAGTATCACATTGAACCAGGATGGAACCATTCAGATTTCTGGAAAAAATATTACAGTGAACGGTTCAACAAAATCGGAAATGACCAGTGGGGCAGCATCGTTTACAACTGATGCAGCAGGTGGAAAAGCCGATATGAAAGGAACGACCAGTACTGTCACAGGAACAAAAACAGCTGTGGTTACTGCTCCTGATACAACAATAAATGGAGATGCAAAAGCTGGGATTACTTCTTCAGGACCTACTTCCATTGAAGGATGCATTGTTAAACTAAATTAATTGTAAAATGGCATCCAACCCAATTGAACAACGTATTGAACTGCTGGCAGAACAGTGGGAGAAATATAAGAATACAGATGCTCCAGTTATTTGTTTTCGCTGCCAACCGGATGAGGTAGATATGATCGATACGTTTTATACGTATATGATTGCAGATGATACCGAAGTGTATGACATTGCTTTTCATTTTGATTCCATTTGTTCGGATATCCAGACATTCAGTAAGGAATTGCTGAATGAGCTTACGGAGACAATTGAGATATGGAACAATTGTCAGAAAGATGAACGCATCGATTTTCAACCAGTTGATTGGAAGGCAATGGATTATATCAACTCGAAAAATAATCCTGCACTGTTGTTTGTTGAAAATTTCAATCGCCTGGCGAAAGAACTCGATCTGGAGGAATCACTGAATGTTGTCGCAATATTCAAAACACATAATAAAACCAATGCATTTAAAGAATGGCTTTCGCACGCTGTTAAAAGCGGGATCGATACGAATGTGAAGTTTATCATTGATGACACAACGGAATCACCTTTTTTTGAATCATTGAAAGAATTAAAAAAGCAGTTCTTTGTTTTACCAGTTAAACTGGATATGGCAAAGGCTATGGAACAGGCTGCTGCCATGGGGGATCCCAAAGACCCTGGAACCGGTTATCGCTATAACTTTATAAAAATGATGAATGCCATGGCACAATCAAAAGAAAAGGAAGCGGAGCAATTGGGGCAAACCTGTTTGAAAATAGTGGAAGAAAATATAAGCAAGGATCCATACTGGTCCATTCAGCTCGTAACCATTTACATCGCGCTGGCGAATGATAAGCTGAAGTATAAGAAAATGGCTGAAGCATTTGATTATGCAAGCGCTTCAGTAGAAGCTTCAATAGCACTGCAGCAATATATTGACACGGCACTGGCTACAATTTTACAAGCACAAAGTCAAATGTTCAGGGGAACACTATTTTATACAGCGAAAAAATACGAGGAAGCATTTACGGATTATCAGACCGCATTTAAAATTTATGCTGAGCAAGGGCAAACAGCTTTATCAATTGAGGCTGCACGAATGGGAGCAGAAGCTGCATTCAAAGCAGGAAAACAAAAAGACGGCAAAACAACAATTGCCAACGGTTTATTGCAAGGACATCTGTTAAACAAGGAAACTGTACTAGCATCCACCTATGCACCATTATTAAAGATGTATGTGGACGATT
>DAORKB010000139.1:0-9222 GCA_035439365.1 Bacteroidia bacterium | reverse complement strand
AACGATGTATACGCATTCGTAGCTAGTGCACCAATACTGGAAATCATTTTCGGATATTCATTCGCTATCGCATAGCTGGAAGCCACTCCCGAAACACTATCAATCTCATGATACATCGCTTTGCGTTTTGCCTCATCGGTTGTTTTTCTGTAAACCTCAAATAATTTTTCAATTTTATCGAGCTCTACTTTTTCTTTTGCATAATCTTTTGTTCCGTATTTATCGGTCCCTTTAAACAGCATGTGTTCTAAATAGTGCGCCAATCCTGTTGCATCGTGCGGATCGTTTTTACTGCCTGCACGTGTAACAATGTAGGTTTGAATGCGTGGTGCATTTTTATATACGGTCATGTAAACCGTAAGTCCGTTATCCAGTTTATAAATACGCGCATTCAACGGGTCGTTGGGAACCGTTTCATATTTATACGTTTTGGAAGTTGATTGTGCTTGCATTGCCAGCACACATGTAAAAAATAAAAATGTAGTAATGATTCGTTTCATCAGTATAGATTTTTTCGTACAAAAAAGTTTGTGTAAAAGTAACTTAATTTGCCAGTATGCAAAAAATATATTGATGATTGGTAGGAGGTAGGGATGGACGGAATAGTTAAAACATTACAACGTCTATGTGCCCTATATACCTATGTGGTTTGATTTAATTATTTGACCACATAGGTACATAGGACCACATAGAATTTAATCCGGATTTAACTCAAATTAAAATGTTCGGTTGCCATTTGTTGAATGGCTGTTCCAATGGCCAATGAAGAGGTTGCTGCCGGTGATGGTGCATTCAGCACATGGATCGCATTACCATTCACTTCAATTTTAAAATCATCAATCATTTCTCCTTCCGGTGCCAGTGCCATGGCACGAACCCCTGCACGACCTGGTTTCAGGTCGTCCAGCTCCAGTGTAGGTATTAATTTTTGAAGACGTTTTAAAAAGAATTTTTTTGAAAATGCACCTCTGTATTCATCCAGTCCAAATTTTATATTTTTTGCGAAGAATTTCCAGGTTCCTGCAAAACCAAATGCTTCGGCTGTATCTTTTAGTGAAAAGTCAGTTTTTCCATAACCTTCTCGTTTAAATACGAAAACGGCATTGGGTCCGCATTCCGTTCCACCATGAATCATACGGGTAAAGTGCACTCCAAGGAACGGATATTTCGGGTTAGGTACAGGATAAATCAGGTTCTTTACTTTGCTTAATCCTTTATCGGTTAAGTCATAATAATCGCCACGGAAACCAACAATGGCAGTATCGATTTTGGCACCTTCTTTTTTGGCGATACGGTCGCTTTGTAAACCAGAACAAGTAATGATGTATTTACCGGTGAATTTTCCTTTCGGTGTAACAACTGTAGTTGAATCACTATGTTTTTCAAAAGCGGTTACTTCATGCCCTGTAAGCACTTTACTGCCTTTGAATTTAACATTGATTAATTCCGCATATTTTTTTGTTACATCTACATAATCAATAATTCCGGTACAAGGCACCCAAAGCCCTTCAATTCCGGTGCAATACGGTTCAATGTCTTTAATGCCTTTTGCGTCAATTTTTTCAATGCCTTCCACACCATTGGCCATACCATTATTATAAACACGGTTCATGTGTGCCAGCTCCGATTGATCCGTAGCCACTACAATCTTCCCGCATATATCGTGTTTAATGTTGTGTTCTTTGGCAAAGGCAACCAGTTCACGACGCCCGTCAACACAATTTTTGGCTTTGTATGAACCCGGTTTGTAATACAATCCGGAGTGAATAACTCCCGAATTATGTCCTGTTTGATGAGGTCCCACTTCTTTTTCCTTCTCCAATACCAATACCTTTTTCTCAGGGTATTTTACATTGATCTTATAAGCCGCAGCCATACCCACAATTCCACCTCCTATAATAATTACATCAAACTGGTTATTTTCCATTGGTTTTAGATTTTCGGCAAAAATACTATAATTATAATAAATGAAGAAACGATTTGTTGGGCATCCTGACAGGTTTCATCCACCGAAGTAGCGAAGGTGGGTTTAAGTTTATGAAGAGGTAATCTGTTGAATCTATTGAAAATGGTATTGAAAGTGAACTTGTCAGGTTTAAATGGGATTATTGTGTGTTGAATTTAAAGATCGTTCAAGTTGATTTGAAGCGAAAATTCACCACTCTTCGGTACCCTCAGTCCCGCTTTTCGCTGCAAGTTTGCGTTCGTTTCACTACCGCAACGCTTTCCGCTTCAATCGGGGCTAGGAAGGAGCCGTGTCGCTTTTTTTAACCTGAAAGGGTTTATCTTGAAGAACATAGAGTGTACGACCCCGCTGGGGTCGCAAAAATTGGAGATTGTGGTGTTTACTATCAATGTTGATCCCTCCGGGATCATCACTTCATTTTCTTCTACATTTCATATTATAAAAATTTATCAAGCTATGGCTAGCCGATCAAGAAAAATGAATCTGTTTCTCCCTAGCCCCGATTGAAGCGGAAAGCTTTGGCGAAGCGATAGCGTAGACAAACTTGCAGCGAAAAGCGGGACTGAGCGTACCGAAGAGGGACGAATATCCGCTCCCAATTAATTAGCTTTAACCCCACCTTCGTTACTTCGTTGGATAAGACCTGTCAGGTTGAAAACGAGGTTTTATCTGATTTAATGAAGTTTACCAGAATTAAATTCCTTAAACCGGAGAGGTTACTGATTTTTCTCATTAAAATCTGTTTCTGTATAAGAAAAAAGTTAAATTTACAATCCTAATTGTAAATAAAATTAAGATGAGAACAATTGAATTTCGTGAAGCGCTTCGTGAAGCCATGAGTGAAGAAATGCGTAGAGATGAGAAAATACTTTTAATGGGTGAAGAAGTTGCCGAATATAACGGTGCTTATAAAGTTAGTAAAGGTATGTTGGCCGAATTTGGCGAAAAAAGAGTCATCGATACACCCATTGCCGAGCTTGGATTTACAGGTATTGCAATTGGAGCAGCGACCAATGGTTTGCGCCCGATTGTAGAGTTCATGACCTTTAACTTTTCACTTGTTGCCATTGACCAGATCATTAACTCAGCTGCAAAAATGATGAGTATGAGTGGTGGTCAATTCCCGGTTCCAATCGTGTTCCGTGGTGCTACTGCATCGGCAGGTATGTTGAGTTCTCAGCACTCACAGGCATTTGACAACTGGTATGCAAATACGCCTGGTTTAAAAGTGATTGTTCCATCCAATCCATACGATGCAAAAGGCTTATTAAAAGCCGCGATTCGTGATAACGACCCTGTTGTATTCATGGAAAGCGAGCAAATGTATGGTGATAAAGGTGAAGTTCCTGAAGGAGAATATGTATTGCCAATTGGTGTAGCCGATATTAAAAAAGAAGGAAAAGATGTGACCATCGTTTCTTTTGGTAAAATTATGAAACAAGCAATGGGCGCAGCTCAGGAGCTTGAAAAAGAAGGCATCAGTGCCGAAGTAATTGATTTACGCACCATTCGCCCGATTGATTATGCAACGGTTATCAATTCTGTAAAGAAAACAAACCGGCTCGTAATTGTAGAAGAAGCGTGGCCATTGGGTTCTATCGCTACAGAGGTAACATTTAAAGTTCAAAAAGAAGCATTTGATTATTTGGATGCTCCTATTTTGCGTGTTACTCCGGCAGATGTTCCATTGCCATATGCTCCAACATTAATTGATGCATCGTTGCCAAACATTGACCGTGTAGTGAAAGCAGTGAAGGAAGTAATGTACGTGACGAAATAAGGAGTAGGATATTATAAGATTGAAGGATTTATAGGATTTAAATTCAAAAAAGAGGATCAGAAATGATCCTCTTTTTTATTAGATATGTGTGGTGGTCTGATCCCGGAGGGATCAAACATTTATAGAGATAAAGTCCCCAAACGTTTTTCCCGACCCCAGAGGGGTCGTACACATTATGATTGATTTCTATGTGCAAAATAATTCAATAATTATTTCAATCCATTTTATTAAAGAATGAAGAAAAGGTTCGACCCCTCCGGGGTCGTGAAACCTATTCGGTGCCGCGATTGCTACAAATGTTGACCCCTCCCGGGTCATTGCTAAATAAGTGATTTCCGACTTTTATTGCTTGAGCAATTTATTGAAATTGGAGCCAACTTGAATGTAATATATTCCAGAAGTAAGATTTTTCAAACTAATTGTACGTTCATTGGAAACATTCACTGTTTCTGCCGTTTGCGCTGTTACATCTTGCCCAGTCACATCAAAAATTTTCAATTGAGAAAGCGCTACTTCCGTTGCAACTATTGTAACCTCATGATCTGTGGGATTGGGATAAATGCTTGATTGTACCGTTTTATCCGGATCCATTGCCACCGATTGAATTCCGGAATATGAAAATTTCCCATCAAAATCAGTCTGTTTCAATCGATAATAAAGGTTTTTAACAAGTGTTGGTTCGTCTACGAAATGATATGTCAGTAAGCTTTTTGAATTTCCTGCACCATCTATTTGTTTTATTTTTTCCCAACTGGTAGCATCTTCAGAGCGTTCTATCGTAAAAAAATCATTGTTTGTTTCAGACGCAGTTTGCCAATTGAGTAAAACCTGATTGTTATTTTCCAATGCAGCACTAAAGTTTAAAAGTTCAACGGGCAATACGGTACATCCCGAGTAACGGACCCTCAGAAAAGGGCGGTAGGCTGCTGTTGTACTTTCTTTTGAATAAAATGCCCAGTATTGTTGTGTTGCATCTTCAGATGCGATTTTTAATAACCAGCCATAATTAGAGTAGGTGCCAGTAACAATAGCCTGGACAGACGTGGTTAAATTAACACTATCCTGCTTGATGACACCTGTCCACGAGGGTGTAAATGATCCAACCGCAGTAGCGGCATAATCTCCGCCCCCGGCCGACCATGGAGAGGGCCAATTGGTGCCACCTTCGGTCCAGTTGGTTGTTAAGCGATGCACATTGATTTGCCTGCTGGTGCCCTGAGTATTATATTCCTGCAGGATCAGCCAGGCCGAGTTAATGGTACATCCACTGGAAAACCCCGATAAATTAAACCGTATAACCGCTCTTTTTGAAGCAGAAGCGGTTGTCCATGGTGAAATGGTAAAGGCTGAATTCGCACCGAGGTAAGAGGATGCGCCCCCTCCTTGATCTATTTCCGTGTCGGCATTTGGAGATAATTTGATGGTTGTTTGTGCGTACGATGGCGCGTTTAAAAGAAGTGCAACCCCTGCAAGTGGTAAAAATATTCTATTCATGGAAACCTATTTTCAATTTCATCTCGTAATGCCGCCCAGGTCATAGGTTTTATACAATGCCTGATTACGTGTGAAAGGAGGGATCCACAGTTAATTCAGAAAATCAATTTTCGAATTATGTAAGCGTAAATTTTTAAATGTATTGTTTGAGAAAACTAAAATCACTCGATTTTTGATTCATAGCTATAGGAGGGAAGTAGCTGAAAGGATCAATAAATCATAATTTCAATAAATGTAGCAATAAAATTAATAGGATCACAATAGGATTTTAGGATTAGAGGATTGTAGGAGTTAAAAAGAAATTAAAGATGATTAGGATCTAGGAGGAGTTAAAAGGGAATATCGGGTAAAAAAATCCTTTAAATTCTGGTTTATCGGACTTCTGAATCCGTTTATCCTAGAATCCCTTCATCCTATCTCAATTGTGGAAAAAAAAGCGCCCTCTATATCTGATTCTTTTATAAATTAGCACCCAAAATTTTAATAAACATAAAAAAATCATAAAAATGAAAGTAACTGTAGTAGGAGCCGGTAACGTAGGTGCAACGTGTGCAGATGTTATTGCTCAAAGAGAATTGGCAAACGAAGTGGTATTGTTGGATATTAAAGAAAATTTTGCTGAAGGAAAAGCACTTGATATCTGGCAAACAGCACCAGTTAATCTATATGACACACGTATTAAAGGTTCTACTAACGATTACTCTAAAACTGCAGAGTCGGATGTAGTGGTAATCACTTCCGGATTGCCTCGTAAACCGGGTATGAGCCGTGATGATCTAATTTCTACAAATGCAGGAATTGTAAAAACAGTTACTGAAAATATTTTAAAATATTCTCCAAACGCAATCATCATTATTGTTTCCAATCCATTGGATGTAATGACCTATTGCGCATACTTAACAGCTAAAATCAGCCCAAGCCGAGTATTTGGTATGGCTGGTATTTTGGATACTGCTCGTTACCGTGCATTCTTAGCTGAGGAATTAAATGTTTCTCCAAAAGATATTCAAGCTGTATTGATGGGTGGACACGGCGATACAATGGTTCCATTGCCACGTTATACTACTGTTAGCGGAATTCCGGTTACTGAGTTAATTTCAAAAGATAAATTGGATGCAATCATTGAGCGTACAAAAAAAGGTGGTGGAGAAATCGTAAACCTGTTGGGTACCTCTGCATGGTATGCACCAGGAGCTTCTGCTGCTCAGATGGTTGAAGCAATTGTTCGTGATCAAAAACGTATTTTCCCGGTTTGTGCTTGGTTGCAAGGGGAGTATGGTTTAAAAGATATCTATCTTGGAGTACCTGTTAAATTAGGTAAAAAAGGTATCGAGCAAATCATCGAATTAAAATTGAATGACGAAGAGAAAAAATTACTTGCTGAATCAGCAAAAGCTGTGAAAGAAGTAATGAACGTATTGGATGATATGAATGCTTCAGTTGCTAAAAAATAAGTAGCAACATTTCAATAAAACAAAAAAGGCAAACACGATGGTGTTTGCCTTTTTTTGTTTTATTAATTAATTCTGGAAGGATCATATAATTTTAGTATTCTTCATTTTTCTTTTTGTCTTGAAACAGGGCAAATATGCACTGCACATTTGCTTGTTTAATAGTTAACCCCTACTTTGTCCAATAAGGCATCAATCCCCAACGTATTATTTTTAATGATAAATATCGTGTGATCCGGGTTGTCATCAATAATTTCACAATTTTCGATTGTTCTTAATTTATTCATGTCTTTCGGCGTACCATAAAACAAAATATTTTTTCCGGGCCAGTTTTTTACATCAACCTTCACCCAACTTCTTTTCTCATAAATGTTTAACATGGTTGTAGGGAAATCTTCTTCCAAAATGGAACATCCATAATTGATAAATTCTTTGTTAGACACAGAGCCATAATACCATGTAGCAACGGGCACCACTAAATCAATTTGTTTGTTGATGGCTATTTGTTTGATTTTATCACAATCACATTTTAGGTCCTCCAGCTTTATTATAGAAACACCGCCATACACAGTCGAAGCCGTATGTTTATTGACCGTTGACGTATATAAAAATAATTTCAAAAAAATAGCAAGGAAGGCAGCACTCAGTAACGAAAACTGTAATTGCCGATCTGTAATTTTAGTGAGTAACGATCGGCTCCAAAAAAAGATGATTCCTGTAAATATTGGAATTCCGAGATACATGCGTGATGCCGGTAAAAAAATAGAATCCATATAGGTATGTACTTTATTTATACCAAGGGTTAAAATGATAAATAATAAAGTAGACAGAATGGCCACACCTTTTTTAAAATCCAGTTTTAACAAGCGGATTCCAATAAAAAGAATGATAAATAATATCAACCATCCAACGGGCCATATCACCGGTGTGAGGTATCCAAAAAAGATAGTTGGTTGATGGAAGCTTTTTAAAAAGAGTGACAGGTTGAATTTTAATTCCATCAAAGGGTTCAACAAATACTCCGGATTTTCGGCATAGAAAACCTGCGCGATTATTTCCCAGGCCAAAGCTGGTGCTACCGCCAAAATGCTATAGAGATAAAAAGAAACTTTTCTGAAATTGATAAAAAGCAAATAAATGTAAAGTGGAAAAGCAACAATGACAATGCTTGGATTAACAACATAGCCTATTGATGTTGCTAATGCAGTAATAACCCAATAACCTTTTTTCTCTGGGTTCAATAGAGAGAAAATAAAGAACCCTGAAAAAAATAAACCATTCACAAAACCTCTGGACATAGAAGTAATGATCCCATATTCTATGGGTAATAGCAAAGGAATTATTAAAAAGAAAAGAGCTTCGGAAGTATACTTTCTTTTGAATAAAACAAATGAAAAAAATAAAAAAGGAAATAAAGAAATGCTGCTGGTAGCAATAAAGAAGGCAAGGGGAAAGGATAATCCTAATTTTAGAAAAGGAATCGCAAAAAATGATTCCAGCATCACATTGTAATTTTGACCATAAAAATAAGGGGAGTAGAAGTCCCCCTTTAAGTAGTCAGTAGCACCTTGCCAAAAAATTAAATCATCATTTCCAACGAAGTTTGAATTGAAGTGTATGTATATAAAAATCCGGTCAAGCAGAACGAATAGAAGTAGCAATACATAAACTGCTTTTATGTTATTTAAAAAGGGAATTTTTTGTAATGTACCAATGCTTTTCATGACAAGCGGAACAAACCAAATAGTTTAACCGTTTTGCTCATATAATCAGGTAGCCCGATCGAAAAAACATGGCCAACCTTTGATTCCCTAAGCGGTGTTTGTGCTGATATAGTAGTTGAAAGCGTAAATAAAAGAATTACCAGGATGAAGGTGATTTTTTTCATTTTCTTTTTGTTAGGCTTTGTTTGTTGGCCCCAAAGATAATGAATTCGATCATTAATCATAATATGGATTCATGATATCGGCAGATGAATAGTCGCCCTTTCTCCAGAATTGCCCTGGATTAATTGTGCCATCATATTCATTGCTAAAAATAACCAGTTGTTTTCTATCCCACCTGTTTTTTAATGAATCTTCAAAAGGATCAAAATAGGTAAGCTTTACGCGTAGTTTGGTTTTGGTGGCACCTTCGTATTTAGGTGTAGCAAATGACCAGTATTCGTTTTGCTTTAATGTTAAAACATGATAGTTATTACCATGGCTAACAGGTAAATACTCTATGTCCTTCCATTCCCCTGATGCATTCATAGCCTGTACGACCATATTCAAGCGATTGTCCTGTGCATCAAATTCAATGTTTTGATTACTTGCATTCGCAACAACTACTCTAATACCGGTATGTCTTTCAAATACAGTGGCGGGTTTTTCGGGAAATACAATTAAACTAAATTTTTGTGAAGGAAAAGGATCGTTTTTAGAAATAAGTTGTGAGTTGGTACCTGATTTTGCAATTCCACTTCCTCCTTTTTGGGTGTTGGTGGTATAAGCATAAAAATAAGCACGATTCATAAAATCAATGTTCAGTTT
>DAORKB010000138.1:0-9263 GCA_035439365.1 Bacteroidia bacterium | reverse complement strand
TCTCGACTGCGCTCGAACGGCCCCCCCCGAAGATACTGCTAGTTTTTAATAAGGTCACACCTTCTTCTCCGGATTATCAGCAATAAATGCTTTCCAGCCACTATAGCTTTTTTTGCTGCCACCGGTTGATGGTTTACGTTGAAAGTAATGACACACCGCTGCTGCCAACCCATCCGTAGCATCTAAAAATTCGGGTGTCTCCGTAAAATTTAACAAGGATTTCAACATCGCACTCACTTGTTCTTTTGATGCATTCCCGTTCCCTGTTATTGATTGCTTTATTTTTTTTGGTGAATATTCTGTTATTGGAATATTTCTGGAAAGTGCACCTGCAATAGCTACACCCTGAGCCCGACCCAATTTGAGCATGGATTGCACATTTTTTCCAAAAAAAGGCGCTTCGATTGATAATTCATCCGGCTTATATTCATCAATCAAACTGACGATGCGTTCAAAAATTTTTTGAAGCTTTAACGCATGATCATCAATTCTTTCAAGCCTCAACACACCCATCACAATTAACTTCATGGAATTTCCTTGGATATGAATCAATCCATAACCCAGGATATTGGTTCCCGGGTCCACTCCCAAAACTATTTTATCTGTTTTCATCATTTCACCCTGACCACTTTTTTTCTTATTATTGTATGATATGAATAATGTGAAAGATACGCGGTTTTACAAAGTTATAAGTCTTTTTATGAAGACAATATTATTAGCCGCCTCATTTTACTACATCATTCATAAATTAAGTACTTCTCCATCGCTTTTATCATCCAACTATCTGCATTTTACCGCAACAAACACCTGCTGTTTGCTGCTCGCAACTGTATTGGTGCTTTGTAACTGGGGATTAGAAGCACGTAAATGGCAAGTGCTCATTTCTTCTTTTGAGAATATATCCTGGCTTCGATCCTTACAATCCATACTCACTGGTGTTGCGATCGGTATTTTTACACCCAACCGTGTTGGAGAATTCACCGGGAGAATTTTTTTTCTTAAGAAAACAGATAAGGTAGCCGCTTCCTTAAAAAGTTTTTTTGGAAGTTTTGTGCAATTGATGATTACAATCCTTGCCGGTTGCATTGCCATTGTGTTTTATGTGCAAAAAAATTACAGCCATGCTGTTCCGTTGCAATCTTTTCTGGATCCTCAAAAAAAAGGAGATCTGCTCATTTTAATTTTAGTTATTCTACTATTGATTGTTTTTGTTTTTAGACTGCCCTATTTTATTAAGTGGAAACATCACCTGATTAAATTTTTTAAAATCCCAAGAGCCGAATTCTTGCAAGTTGTTTTTTTATCGGCCATTCGCTATTTTGTTTTTGCGCTGCAATTTTATTTGATACTTCTTGCACTTGGTATGGAGATCGAATTTGGTTCAGCCTTCATTTTAATTGCGATTACTTTTTTAATCACTTCTGCGATTCCTACTTTTGTGTTAACAGAAATTGTTGTACGCAGTGCTGTTGCTGTATCCGTATTTGCTGTAATCGATACTCCTCAACCCGAAGTTGCAGCTGCAGCGTCATCTTTATTATGGATCATAAACCTGGCTATCCCAGCTTTTATAGGCAGTCTGTTTATTGGGAAACTTCAATTTTTTAGAGCCTGAAAATGACGACATTCTTTTTTACACTCGTTTATTTTTTTGTAATACTTTTTATTATTTATGGGCTGTGCATTATTGCCTTTTGTTGGGGTTGGATAAAAACAAAAGGAGATGTGGATATCGATGATGAATTAAATACAGAAACGACGATCATTATTGCCGCAAGAAACGAAGAAGAGAATATTGCATCCTGTTTGAGAGCTTTGATTAATCAATCATATCCAGCGGCTCATATGGAAATAATTGTCGTGGATGATAATTCAGAAGATAACACATATGCTATCGTACAAAATTTCTGCGAGCAGTATCAATTTATAAAATTGATCTTACTGGATGAAAAAAAAGGAGAACAAGGAAAAAAGCTGGCCATACAAAAAGCAATGGAGCTTGCAAAAGGAGAACTAATTTTTACTACGGATGCGGATTGTGTAATGGGAATGGACTGGTTAAGGATCATGGTTTCGTATCAGAAAAAAACGCATCCGGAAATGATTGTTGCTCCGGTTTGTTTTAACAGAGAAAAAAAAGTATTTGAAAAACTGCAAACACTCGAATTTATGGCACTTATGGCAAGTGGAGCAGGAGCACTCTATTTTAACAAAGCTATTTTATGTAATGGTGCCAACTTAATGTATACCCGTAGAGCATTTGATGCTGTAAATGGTTTTGATGAAATCAATGACAGCCCAAGCGGAGACGATGTATTGCTCATGTATAAGATCAGTAAAAAGTTCCCACGAAAGGTAAAATTTTTGAAAAACGAAGACGTAATTGTGTATACACCCGCCAAACAAACAATACAAGCATTTATACAGCAACGCAAACGTTGGGCGTCAAAAAAATTAACACAACTGAATAATTCCACTAAAATACTTTCACTAGTGGTTTACCTGTTTAATTTTTTGTTGTTTAGTTTGCCAGTTTTGTATGTATGGATCCAGCCCTGCAGCTGTGTTGGGATTGATTTTATTGGCACCTGGCTGTCGATTTTTTGCTTGAAATGTGGAATTGATTTTTTGTTACTATTTTTAGCAGCGTCATTTTTTAATAAAAAAAGATGGCTGCTTTTTTTTATTCCGGAGCAATTGATCTATGTACCATATGTGGTGTACACAGGTTTTAATGGAATGTTTGGCAATTATGTTTGGAAAGGAAGAAAAATCAAAAAATAAATGAGATCAAAAAAAAATACACGTTCCAATTCTCTTTCACATGCAGCATGGCAGCGTGTGAAAAAAAATAAATTGGCCATGTTGGGATGTGCAATCATTATTTTTTGCCTGTTAATAGCTGTTTTGGGATATACTATAACACCCGATTCAACACCCGATGCCAATAATCAACTATTGGAAATTTCGAAAAAGCCACCTGGTTTTAAAGTAACGATGTTACAAATCAGAAAGAATGAAGGTTCGAATGAATGTAATTTTTTTCATAAGATGTTATTTGGTGAACAAAATGATTATCGCTTAGTACCCATTACTTCATACGAGTTTAAACAAGATGCAATTGTTTGCAAAGCGTATAATACATCTTCCAGGAAAGAAACGGTGTTGAACTTTAACCTTGCTGATGTTGTTTTTGCAGTAAATACCGACAGTGCATTGAAAACAAATCAGCAGGAGGGGAGTATTGAATTTTTCGATCTGATAACAAACAAATGGGAAAAGAAGCAAATTGCGGAATTAAAAACGGAGATCGAAAAACAGAATATTATTACAAAAAAGTATGTCTTAGGTACAGATCCTGCTGGTCGTGATTTGTTAAGCCGGTTGATGCTGGGTTCTCGCGTTTCTTTTTCTGTGGGTTTCATTTCCGTGTTTATTTCAATTTGTATAGGAATGGTTATTGGCTCTATTGGTGGCTATTACCGGGGGAAAGTTGATGCAGTGATTGTTTGGTTCATAAATGTAGTTTGGGCCATTCCAACATTATTGTTGGTAATTGCCATTACATTGGCACTTGGAAAAGGTTTTTGGCAAGTGTTTATAGCAGTGGGTCTCACTATGTGGGTAGAGGTGGCACGTGTAGTGCGTGGACAGGTACTCAGTTTACGTGAGAAAGAATTTGTTGAAGCGGGCCGTGCACTTGGTTTTAAAAACATGCGAATTATATTCAAGCATGTACTTCCCAATGTGATGGGGCCTGTGATTGTTATTTCAGCATCAAATTTTGCTGCAGCCATATTAACGGAAGCCGGCTTAAGTTTTCTGGGGATTGGTTCTCAACCTCCAACACCTTCCTGGGGAGGAATGATCAGTGCTCACCGTGGTTTTATAATCAGCGATGCATCTTATCTGGCTTTTTTACCGGGAGCCGCAATTGCCTTGTTGGTATTATCGTTTATCTTATTAGGAAACGGATTAAGAGATGCGTTGGATACAAAGTCGATGGATGATGATCAGAAGATGATGTAGTGTTTCACACAGGCCCGCGCTTACCTCACCCCGGCCCCTCTCCTTGAAAAAAGGAGAGGGGTGACTGTAATTTTCTTGAATAACATTTTTGTCAAAATTATTGCAATTCAAAAGTTAATCTGGTACAAAGTAAAAATTGAAAGTATACCACAAAAAATTAAGATAAAGGATATTTCTTAGTCACCCCTCTCCTTTTTTCAAGGAGAGGGGCTGGGGGTGAGGTAAGCGGAGGCCGTGTGAAAAACACTTAAATAAAATAGCCCGGCAATTTTTGTCGGGCTATTTTATTTATGATTTGTAAAGAAACACGAAACTCTTCGCCTACTGCGTAGGCCGTAGCTTCAGCGAAGGCCTAGAACGGCAAATCATCCTCTTGCGACGCTGCAGAAAACGAAGCCGCAACATTATTCATGTTAGATGCAGCAGCATTTCCTCCGCCACCGGCACCACCTTCAATTCTCCAGGCTTCAAGTGTATTAAAATATTTTACTTCATTTTTGGGTGATGTCCATTCGCGACCACGTAGGTTAAAATGTACTTTTATTTCATCACCAACATTGTACTGATCAATTAAGCTGCATTTATCTTGCGTTAATTGAAAAGAAATATGTTGTGGATATTGAGATGAATTATCAGATAATACGAATTCTCTTTTTCTGAATTTTTCAGACACTTGTTGTGCCTCTCCTTTTACTTTTAAGATTCCTGTTATGTCCATGATATATATAAGTGTTTATTGATTACAATATAATTAAACTTTTTCAGATAATAAAATTTTCCAGGCTTCTTCTACCTTCCCATGTTCAAGTAGTCCTTTGGCAATGGTATGAAGCTCCTTTCCTGAAGCACTAGTATTTCCGTATGCTTTCAGGGTCTCTTTCATGGCTGCCGAATTTTTATAACTGATTACTTCTTCTGTTGTTGGTGTTTTTTCAACATTGCCCAACTGTCCCAAATTATTACCGGTTAAAACGCTAGATGTACGAATGTGTTCCGGAATTTGATCAATACCAATACCCAGGTTAAGAATGGGTTTAGTTACTTCAAACAAAGATCCTGCATTGGTGCGACTGTACCAATTACCTCCCAAACGCGCCACCAGGTCAATTTTACGTGGGTCAATCATCTTGTTTTCATCGAGTACATCTTCGCTGATATGCATCAACACAACCTCGCAAATAATAAGATTACCGGCTCCACCTTGTGTTCCCAGTTCAATAACTTGTTTTACTTTACACTCCAGCTGTGCAGGAGATTCCTTAACACGGTAAGGTTTAACCAATTCCGATTTAAGCGGTGTTAAGCCTGCCTTTTCAAACTCATTAACCCCCTTGGCATACTCAGTACTCGATAAAGAGGCTTGTTGTACGATATCATAATTCACTACATTGATGACCACTTCAGGCACCTCTTTCACATTCTCATAGGTATGCTTCGGAAGACCGGTTCTACCGCTTAGGGCAGGAGAAAAGATAGCAATCGGTGGATTGGCACTAAATACATTAAAAAAGCTAAAGGGCGACAAATTTGGAGTTCCGTTAGCGTCAATAGTACTGGCAAAAGCAATAGGACGGGGAGCAACAGCACCCAGCAAATAGCTGTGCAATACAGGTGTTTTTACTTCTTTAGGGTCAATTGTTAACATAGAAATTTTAAATATGTGCAAAGTTAAAATTAAAATTTCAGGATGCGAAAATTTGTTATCAACGGCTGTGGCCGTGATGTTCATATGTTTTGACCTGTTAGTGATTGCAGACAGCGTGTGTTGTGTTTCAGTTCGATTGCATGTCGCCTTAGCTTTAGCGATGGCGCAGCGAAGTCGCGAGAACAGCGGGTTGGCTTTTATTGCAGCTAAAGCTTGTTCACAGTTCTCAACATCCCCGAACTGACCATTCACAAAAACTTTGAAAAAAATCCTTGTTATTTGTTATAAAAATATATCTTTGCAGTCCAATTTAACAAAAGCTGCGGATGTGGCGTAATTGGCAGCCGCGCCAGACTTAGGATCTGGTGCCTCACGGCGTGGGGGTTCGAGTCCCTTCATCCGCACAAAAGAAAACCGTAAACGATTTTGGTTTACGGTTTTTTGCTTTACTTACGCTCTTATATACCAATTTCTAGGTATTGCCTTCTCTCTTTACTTCGCGTATTTTTGTTCTGTTAAATATATCACATGCAATTACAACCACTTACACCCCTTCCCAAAGAATGTCCCCCGATTACCTGTTTCTTTGAACTCGAATTCAAGAAAAAGAAGTGCTGTAAAAGTTATAAAGATGGGAAGCAATGTCGTAAGTGTCCTAAGCTAAAGGCAATACAAGCGTAAAAGAAATCCTGCGTCGCATTAGTCGTTCCATTAAACTTAGCTGTCGACAGGTTTTAACACCAGAATCGCAATTTAGCCATTCGCATCCATTTCGACTATAAAAAAAACGTGTTTATCTATCATCTTTTATATATTCCGATGCACAAAAAACGCCTAAAATGCGCTGAAATGCAGTGGGATAGAGAAAAAGCACAATTTAATGTAACCATTCCATTTATTTGACGTATCTTTGCCTTAGTTATTAATCAAAACACAATTATTTAAAATGAGAAATGGTATTGTAAAATTTTTTAATGAAACAAAAGGATTTGGATTCATTAAAGCAACTGACTCCAATGAAGAAATCTTTGTTCATGTTTCCGGTTTGAAAGAAGAAATCCGTCAAAATGACGAAGTTCTTTTCGAAGTTCAAGAAGGAAAAAAAGGGTTAAACGCTGTCAACGTAAGATTAGCATAGTCATATTAAACTAGATTTTACCGAAAGCCCTGTTCTGATAAGAACAGGGCTTTTTAGTTTTAATGATTATTAGGGAATTGTTACCGATGTCTCTATATTGCCTACTGCATATGCTGAAGCTATGGCGTAAGCATATGTGTTTAAATTACCGGCAAATTATCCAGAAATTTCAAAAAAAATCGTACTTTTGTTGCCCTTAAAAACAATAATAAAAACACCATTAATTAAACGACGATGAACATTACACAAGAAAATATTGATGAATTGAATGCAGTACTGAAGGTAAAGGTAGTTGCTGAGGATTATCTGCCAAAGGTAGAAACCGCATTGAAAGATTATCAAAAAAGAGCTTCTGTACCCGGATTTCGCCCTGGAAAAGTACCAAGTGGTATGATCAAAAAAATGTATGGAAAATCGATCCTTGTGGATGAAATCAATAAATTACTAAATGATTCATTGTATAAATATCTTCAAGAAAATAAAATTGAAGTGCTTGGTAACCCGTTACCAAAGCCAGATTCAAAAATTGATTGGGATAACCAAACCGATTTTGAGTTTTTATACGAAATGGGACTAGCTCCTAAATTCAATGTAGAGTTGTCTCAAAAAGACAAATTCACTTATAAGACAGTGAAAATTGATGAAGAGTTGGTTAATAAATACGTTACCGACGTAGCAAAACGCTACGGAAAGGTTGAACAAGTGGAAGTTTCCGGAGCAGGTGATCTATTAACCGGAGATTTTGTAGAGTTGGATGCTGCCGGAGAAATTCTAGCGGGTGGCGTTTTCAAAACCGGCAACTTATTCCTGGAACGTTTAAAGGATGAAGGCGTAAAAAAGCAATTAACAGGTCTTAAAAAAGACGATAAAGTAGTGCTGGATGCTCAGAAAATAGCGGAAAGCCCGGCTGAATTGGCTAATTTGTTAGGAATAGACAAAACTGCTGCGGAGACGTTCAATGCAAAACTTCAGTTCTCTGTTAAAAATATCAGCCACCTCGCACCTGCAGATATCAACCAGGAATTTTTCAATAAAATTTATGGAGAAGGAACGGTAAATTCAGAAGAAGAGTTCAGAGCGAAGGTAAGACAAGAATTAGCCGCTATTTTTGTAAACGATAGCGAACGCAAATTTTACAACGAAGTAGTGGAGCATTTGATGGCTAAAATCAGTTTTGATTTACCAAAAGATTTTCTGAAACGTTGGATCATCGCCGTAAACGAAAAACCGGTAACTGCCGAGCAAGTAGAAGCTGAGTTTGATGGGTATGCAAAAGGCTTGAAATGGCAGCTAATTGAAAACAAAATCATCAAAGAAAACAATATTCAGGTTACCAAAGAGGAAATTCTGGCACATACTAAAGAATTGATCCTTGAACAATTCGGTAAATTCAACCCGGCACCAATGGAAGACGAAGAGTTGGATCAAACCGCACAACGCGTATTGGCAAATGAAGAGGAGGCGAAAAAATTATACGAGAAATTGTACGGACAAAAAATATTGAACTTGTTCAAATCGAAGTTTTCTATCGAAAATAAAGAGGTGTCACACGACGAGTTCTTTAAAACTGCCAATTAAGCATTAATTATTTTCAGGTTTAAAAATTGATTATTATCTTTCAAAAATTAAAAAATTCACTTAAACCCAAATTACTATGTTTGACAACAACGAATTTCGCAAATACGCTGTAAAGCACAAAGGCATTAGTGGAAACACATTTGATTCGTATACAAAACACAATATCTCAAATGTAACGCCTTATATCATTGAAGAACGTCAGTTGAATGTAGCGCAAATGGACGTATTCTCGCGTTTGATGATGGATCGTATCATCTTTCTTGGAACTGGTATCGATGATCAGGTGGCAAATATTATTCAGGCACAGTTGCTTTTCTTACAATCGGTAGAAGCAAAAAAAGATATTCAAATTTACTTGAATAGCCCGGGTGGTTCTGTATATGCTGGTTTAGGTATTTATGACACCATGCAATATATCACACCAGATGTAGCAACCATCTGTACAGGTATGGCAGCATCTATGGGAGCTGTATTGATGTGTGCCGGAACAAAAGGTAAACGCGCAGCTTTAAAACATGCACGTGTAATGATTCACCAACCATTAGGTGGAGCTGAAGGTCAAGCATCAGACATTGAAATCACTGCACGCGAAATTCAAAAATTAAAAAAAGAACTATACAATATCATCGCTCACCACAGCGGACAAACATTTGATAAAGTTTGGGCGGATAGTGATCGTGACTATTGGATGACTTCTGAAGAAGCCAGACAATACGGTATGGTTGACGAAATTTTAGTAAGATCTAAATAAATCGTTCTTTCGAATAAAGATTAAAATGGTTAATGGCATTTCCCGTCATTAACCATTTTAGTTTTTCAATAACAATAAATTTAAAATGGCTAAAGAAGATAAAGAAATAAAATGCTCCTTCT
>DAORKB010000137.1:1705-9270 GCA_035439365.1 Bacteroidia bacterium | reverse complement strand
GGAGGACAGTATAGACGCAACATGTAATTGATGTAATATTTAATATGTAATAAGTAATATATCTTTACCTTTTACATTATACATCATATTAAACATCTGTACATATTCAAAGCATTACTTATTAATTATTAAATATTACATACCAATGAGATCCAATCACGAAATAGACTACAAAATATCAGGAGAAGAGTTGCAATGCATAGAAATTGAACTCGACCCACATGAAACAGTAATTGCTGAATCCGGAAGCTTTATGATGATGGAAGATGGCATTCAAATGGAAACCATTTTTGGAGATGGTTCTGCTCCGAGAAATTCATTTATGGATAAATTATTTTCCGCAGGAAAAAGGTTGTTAACAGGTGAAAGCTTATTTATGACAGCATTCACTAACACCGGGCAAGGTAAAAAGCATGTAACATTTGCCGGTCCATACACAGGAAAGATTATTCCAATGGATCTAAGTCAATTGAATGGTAAACTTATTTGTCAAAAAGATTCTTTTTTATGTGCTGCTAAAGGTGTTGCTGTTGGGATTGAATTTCAACGAAAATTAGGTACCGGGTTATTTGGTGGTGAGGGTTTTATCATGCAAAAACTGGAAGGCGATGGAATGGCCTTCGTTCACGCCGGAGGAAATATCATTGAAAAAACATTGGCACCAGGAGAATTGGTAAAAATTGACACGGGCTGCATTGTAGCATTTACAAGTGGTGTAGACTACGACATTCAATTTGTAGGTGGAATAAAGAATACCATTTTTGGTGGTGAAGGTTTATTTTTTGCAACACTTAGAGGTCCAGGTAAAGTTTGGATACAATCTTTACCAATCAGTCGATTAGCTGGTAGAATCCTTTCCTATGGAGGAGGTATGGGCCGTAAAGAAGAAGGAAGTATACTTGGAGGATTAGGCAACCTAATCGATGGTGATTAAAAAATAAAATTAGTGATGATGTGTGTGAGTGCAGTTCTCGACCCGATGGTTATCGGGTCGAGAACTGCACTCACACACATTATCTGCAATTTAACCTTCCTCTTATAGTGATTCAAACAACTCCAACTGCTGCACCTCTCCTGGCCTTCTAAAAGCAGTTAAATCAAACTCAAATTTATCCCTGCCACTTAAATATTTTTTAACAGACATGTTAAACAATTGTTTGATGGAAGCTGCCATGTTTCCTTCACCACGCATACGTGTTCCGTAACGACTATCATTCAACTGCCCTCCATGCACTGCTTTGATATGATTCAATACTTTATCTGCCGCATCTGGAAAATTTTTATGCAACCAATCAGTGAATATTTCGGCAATAGATCCATTCAATCTAACAATGGTAAGTCCAGCATTTCGGGCACCATGATCCGCTGCTGCTTTTATCAGGTTTGGAATTTCATCACTATTCAACCCCGGAATGATGGGTGCTGTCATCACACCTGTTGGAATATTTGCTTTGCTTAACTGTTCAATCACTTTCAACCTGTTTTTAGCGGTTGCCGTGCGTGGTTCCATCTTCAAACGTAACTCTTCTTTCAAACTGGTAATACTGATCATCACATGAACCAGCTTTAACTTTGCCATTTCCTGTAATAAATCAATATCTCTTAAGATCAACTGATTTTTGGTAATCATACCAGCTGGATGCCTGAATTTTAAAAGCACTTCCAGCATTTGTCTGGTAATACCCAATTTACGTTCTATGGGTTGATAACAATCTGTATTACCAGAAAACATAATGGGCGACACTTCCCAGTTTTTATTCATTAGCTGCTTTTCAATTAATGCTGCGGCATTGGGCTTAGCAATGATCTTGCGTTCAAAATCCAACCCTGCACTATACCCCCAATATTCATGCGTGTTTCTGGCGTAACAATAAATACATCCATGCTCGCAACCTTGATATGGATTCATGGAATATTTACTCCAAATATCAGGGCTCTTCACTTCATTGATAATCTTTTTGGGATGCTCATAAAAAATCTGTGTCTTCTCATCACTCAAAAGCGATTCATCCAACATTTCATAATGCTCTTCCACATAGGAATTTTTTAGAAACTTATTTTTTGTATTTAGCTGCGATCCCCTACCTTTAAAGTACGACGGAGTTTGTTCTTTCTCTTCCATTTTGTTATACTACCAGCTTCTATAAGTGAATAGCCATGGATGTATTGGGCGAAGTAGTTATTAAAGTTACGTTTTATAGCAACAAAACAAAGTATAAAACCAAACGATTTTTTAACAAACTCAATTTTTATATGAAAATCAACGCATACAGACCAATATTTATTTTTAAATTTACTACGTTTTATAGCAACTAAAATGATTGTCGTAGAAATGAATAGAAAAATTATTCATATTGATATGGATGCATTTTACGCATCGGTTGAGCAAAGGGATAATCCGGAGTACAAAGGCAAACCGTTAGTTGTTGGTGGTTCACCAGAAGGAAGGGGCGGTGTTGTCGCGGCAGCGAGTTATGAGGTAAGAAAATTTGGTGTGCGTTCGGCTATGTCGTCAAAAAAAGCCAAACAACTTTGCCCACATGCTATCTTTGTATTTCCAAGATTTGCTGCTTACAAAGAAGTGTCTCAGCGTATCCGTGAAATTTTTCATCGTTATACAGACATCATCGAACCACTTTCACTGGATGAAGCGTATCTGGATGTAACAGAAGATAAACAAGGGATAGGTTCAGCGATAGAGATCGCGAAAGAAATAAAAAAAGCAATTAAAGAGGAATTAAATTTAACTGCATCTGCTGGTGTATCCAGCAGTAAGTTTGTGGCGAAAATAGCTTCTGACATAAACAAACCTGATGGACTCACATTTATTGGACCTTCAAAAATAGAGGCATTTATGGAGATTTTGCCTGTAGAGAAATTTTTTGGTGTAGGAAAAGTAACTGCGGATAAGATGAAAAAAATGGGTTTACATACCGGTGCTGATTTAAAAAAATTATCAAAAGATGAATTGGTAAAAAATTTTGGAAAAACAGGGCATTTCTTTTTTAAAATTGTGCGAGGTATTGACGACCGGGAAGTGCTGGCGGATCGGGAAACAAAATCAATAGGTGCAGAGGATACCTTTAGTTATGATCTTACTGAACTGGAAGAAATGAATAATGAGCTTGATAAACTTGCAAAAATTGTTCATGAACGTCTATCAAGATATCAGTTGCAAGGAAGAACAATCACTTTAAAAATTAAATATCACGATTTTAAGCAAATTACCAGAAATCAATCGTTTCCAAAAGGAGTTGGTGATTTACAAATTATCTGTGAGACCGCAAAAAGCTTATTGGTAAAAACGGATCTGTTGAATAAAAAAATTCGTTTATTAGGAATATCGCTATCAAATTTTAATGAGCCGAAAATTAAAGGTAGTACTGGTCAATTTGAGCTGTTTTAATTTCCAGCTTTCCGCATGATGATCCTGCGCTTTTTCTCAACTACATAAAAGGAATAGAAAAATCCTTCCATCCCGACTTGAAGCTCTACTTCAATATTGTTTTCAGCCAACGCAAAGCGATCACCTAGAATATTTTCATCCATCGATAGCATGTATTTTCCGGAAGGAACATACAAGGAATACGTTCCTTTTGCATCTGTTAACGTACTTAATGTTTTTCCGGCCGAATCTGTAACCGATACTCTTATTCTTGATAAATCAAATGGATCACCTGCGTCTGCTGCATATTTTTCGCGATCTAAAACAATGTTTCCAGATAACTTTACACCTCTTGCAAAAGGAATATAGAACTTCCCATTCTCAGATATAGATACGCTATCTTCTTTCAGTGGGAACCAACCTTTATAGTCCTCCAAAGGAATTATCGACAGCAAATAATTTCCGTTTCTAATATTTAAAAATTTTGCATCTCCTTTTCCACCCGTAATCACTTCATCTTCATTTAAACGAACTACCACATTTTCAAGCGGGATCTCATCATTATCTTTTACACGGTTTCCGTTTGCGTCAAGGAATGCAATAAATTGTACATTCGAGAAACGATCGCTTGTAAAACGTTTCGGAATCGGAATTCCAAACTCTTTTCTAATACCTGCACCCATTGTGAAGCCCTGACTAACATCGGGTTTTAAACTTTCTTCACCGGTACGTTGGAACACGGTGGTCGGATCATACAATCCCGCTTTTTTTCTGTTGCTTATATTTAAACTATACCCCATTGTAAGTTTAAACCTCCATCCGCCATATGAGAAGAAATACAATTCAGGAAATACCCCCATACTATGACTGTAAGATACGTTTGAGTAAGAGTAGTTCGCGCTGGTTTGTAACATAAAGCGAATATCTTTAAATAAATACTGATACTGGAAGGACGAATATATTAATTGTGGATATCTGTATCCCAATGAACTGTCTACAATCCTTACACCTTGAGGACCATAATTGTATCTGATATTTAACGATAGGTTTTGGTATTGACACAATGTAAATAATTGAAGCGTAAAATATTCCCTGATATTTTCATAATCAAGCAGGTTGTTGTATCCACCTTTTACAGATGTACTAAATCTTAGATTTTTCTCCATGCTAAAGTAATTATAATCTACTGCTAGCCCTCTGTAATGAAGCCGTGTCATGAACACGTTTGAGATATTGTAAAAAATACTTGGAATAAATTTTTGTTCTGATTCACTATTTGAAAAAAACAACTGGTTATTTAAAACCATGTTTTTAATTACAGAAGTTGTTCCATCTTTATAATATGGTGCTTCAAAACGATTGTAGTTGTTTTGAAGAATTGTTGCCCACTTCTTTGTAATACGCATTACCGAACGGTGTGTTAAAATCAACCGATCACTTGTTCCGGCAGCAAAGTTTCTATTATTATAAGAAGCTCTTAAGTTGGTTGCCAATTTATTTTTCAGGAACAACCCCGAGTAATTTGCATTAACCAAATAACCATATTTCTCAGCACCATTAGCAGATACATTGTTATTCACACTTCTTGTAAATGTTCCTCCAAATCCGATCTGATGTTGATTGGTTAAATTAAAGCCAAATCGGCCACCAATAAAATCAGTAGTTACGCGCGTTTTCTCGTTGATCATTCTACCCAACGAGGTTTGTAATTGCTTTTTATTATCAAAAATATAGCGATGCGACACACCAAAGGTCACACGATCTGCTTTCCCAAATAGTGTCGGTGTTCTTGTGTAAAAGCCACCTACAGTTTGTTTTTTGTTTATGTTATAATGCCCGCTTATTCCATAACCGGATGATTGTAACCCGATCGATCCTGTTGATGCCACATTCCCGATTTGAATATCTCCGCGTTTTTCATAATATCCTATAAACCATGCATTGTTTCTAAAAAAATCGTCACTACGTGAATAAGCTGAATAATTGAGTTGCGAAAAATAAATCAGGTTGGCACCATTTTCTAAAATGGTATTTCCTTTTAAAATTAGATTCATGATGGGTTGATTACCCAACACGTTATAAATATTTGCATCCACTATTAAAGGAACAACAGAGGTTCCATAAGGGTTTACCTTTTTCTGATTACTGAGTCGTATAAAGTCTATCTTTTTCCCGGTTGTAAAAACATTTTTTGAAGCTTGTTTTGATTCGGTTGTTTTTGTGAACAAAGAAAACTTTCTTTCTTCCAAATCCGATTTGGGGATATATGTTTCATTATCCACCATTTTGAAATTACGCTTTCCATCAAAATAACTCATTTTAAAGAATAAGGTGGTATCGCGCTCTTGGGGAACGTTCAAGTCAAAGAATTTTTTTGATATAATTTTCCCGCTGGTATCTTGAATAATAATGTTCCTTCCTATTTCATTCATCGTTAACAAAATATCCTGATTTTCATTTCCTGCATTGAAAATATTGATACCAAACGATGTTGTTTTTTCATTGTTTAAAAAGTAAATCCGTTCCCTTGGTAAAACATTCATTTCCCATTTAACAACTTTTTTTGTAGCTGCAAAGAACAGATCACTTGCTATCTGCTTTCCTTCTTCGTTTGTGATAAATGCATTAATCAAATAGGACATATTTCCCTTAAACTCTGTACCAGGTATTACCCTTATTGGTATATACAATGTATCACCAGGCTTTGCTTCCATTAGCTTGGTTGTATTTGTAAGTGTTTTCCATTTCAATGGGTGATTTACATCGAGATAGAAGGATACAGGTTTATTACCGGTATTCACAATTCTCAACACATTGGAAACGATTTCACTTTTTTTCAATTCAACTTCTCGTTGCATAAATTCAGCAACAAACGATTTTTTTCCAAAAGATTTCGGTTTTGTAATGGAAGGACTTAGAACTACAGGTTTTGTTGTATCTGTTGTAGTTACAGCAGTTGATGGTATAGTTGTGTCAGGCTTTTTTGTTGTATCTGTTACAACTTCAGCTGATGGTGTTGATGGTACAGATGCCTTTGTTGTATCAATTATTGTTGTTGCAGGATTTGTCGAAGTTGTCGTATCAGACGATGTAACAACAGGTGGTTCGGGAGTTACAGCTGGCACTACAGGGCTGGCAATTGAATCTGTAGAAGTTGTTTGTGCAACTAAGAACAAGGAAGGGGCAACAGATAATGTAAAAAACAAAATCAGTGTTTTTAAATGTCTTCCCAAATATGTCCTTCTTGTTTTTTTCATAAATGCGGCTATTCTTCAACCAGACAAAAGCGTATATTGAGTGTGTACAAACCGGCCATGTATGATAAGCCGGGTACAATTCTATAATCCACAGTAAAACTATATTCGTTGTAATTGGTCAGGTAAGAACCTTCACCATTTACATTTGGGCCACAACTTCCTGCTACATTCAATGCAACATCGTTGATAATATCTATATGATCACCGTCCAGAGGTGAGAAATTCTGATAAACCCCATTATTTATTGGTGTTTGACAACCATTGTAAACTTTCACCTGAATCAAATCCAACGTTGGCGTTGCTCCGGATGAGCCATAAGCCAATGAAGTTTCCCAATCTGTATTAGGTATTGTTCCATTATTATCAATGTACATGCGTAAAACCCATTTGCATGAAGCATCATTACCAAGTACTTTTAAACGCAAAAGGGTAGCACCACTCATGGTTATACCACCTCTGTATTTACTAAAATTATCAAATGTAAAATCAACATTGAGAGGGGTGCTGCGTATCAGTTCACTAAAAGGAATACCCTGACAATGTGCAGTAGCGGGAGGGCCGCACTGAGAAAAAGAAGCAAAAGAATTAAAAATAAAATAAATGCAACTAATTATTTTTAAACCTGAAAGTATTACATTTTTTATAAATCGGGCCATTAGTTCCATTACTACGAATTATATAAAAATCAAGTTCCAATGAATCATCCTTGCCTCTATCCAAATTAAAATAAACAAATCTATTGTCCGTTTGTTCAATTTTCATGTAACTATCTTAAACCAAAAAATTCTTATTAAAAACTGAAATAAGGGTTATCCTGTTGAGGGATAACCCTTATCAAATGATTGTCGACTTTCGACTATTGGTTTTCCAACAATACGTATTTCACGTTCATTGTGTAAACACCAGGTTGTGCATAAGAACCA
>DAORKB010000137.1:0-1605 GCA_035439365.1 Bacteroidia bacterium | reverse complement strand
GATTGGAAAGCAGTACTATAGTCAGTAAATGCTCCTGTTGCACCAGCATCACCTAAGTTCGCTTGATTTTGGTGAAGCTCTAACAACTCTAATGGTAAGTTTCTAACAGCTAATGGGTCAGTACCAGCACCATAAGTCATTGGGTTATCCCAGAATAAACCGTTTGTAGAAGTACCTACAACGTATAAGTCCCAGTTTACAGTTGAGCTAACTGTTAAGATAGTTGCACCATACTTCGTGATACCACCATAGTAGTCACTCATATCGTCAAACACGAAGCTAACTTGGTCAGAAGTATTCATGTTTAATTGTAAGATCGGTTGAAGATCCATTGTAACTGTTACGTTTTTCTCGTCTTGCAACTGAGCAAACGAATTCGTTGTGCAGAATAATGCTCCAGCAAAAGCTAGTGCGTAGATCGATTTTTTCATATTTTCTAAAGTTTAGAGATTAGTATTAGTATTTATTTTTTATTCTATTTTGATATTAATTTTTTCTTCTATGAAGCAGAAGTTTGCTCTGTTAAACATTGCACCCGTACAATTTCAACCTTATCTATCTTTCCTTTTATTCTTCTTTTATGAATTACAGATGATGTTTTATAGCTATGTTTTTTCTTTATCTATTATTTTGGAATTGTGAATTCCAATTCCGATGCTTCAATCGCATCCTTACTTCCAAAGTCAAGTATACCAACTGCTGAATAATCACCTGAAGCAATTTTTTCTGGCAATGCATATTCAAATTCTCTGTGGAAGCCTGGTAAAATTGTGTATTGTCGGATTGGCAGGCGTTCTTGTTTACCGGTTGATTTGTTTGTTAACTCAACATAAGAAGAGCAGAAACCAATTCCATCACCTGTATTTTTCACTTCCATTCGAAGACCTTTTTTACCCTTTACATCTTCAAATTTGAATTTTTTAATTTCAACACTTGTTGTTTTTACGTTTGGTGGATTTTGATAGATGTATACTCCAAAACCAAAGCTTGGAGTAATACCTAATGAAATACTTTTTCCATTTTTGTTTGCATCTAAAGGAGCTCTTTCTGTTGCCTGATCAATCATTAAAATTGTCCAAGCTGCTATATTCGCTGTATCTGAATTCGGAACATCCACCGTAACAGTTATTGTTTTGCTTTCACCTGGGTTTAAGTCGAAGTATGATGGTGCAATAGATACCCATTTAGATAAAGCATATTTAGATTGAGTAACTTTAATTCCTCTTGGTTTACCATTCGCATCCATATCGAAATCTGAAAAACCTGTTTGAAATTTGAAAGGTTTTTTGGTGTCGTTGGTTACTTTCACTTGTTTTGAGAAAGTTGCGCCTGGTTTAACATTAAATCGTAATGAGGATGGAGTCACAGAAATACCAGCTGTAGGTTCAGCACCCGATTGATCGGGAGTTGGAGTTGGCGTTGCAGGTTTTTGTTGTGCGTTTAGAACGAAGGGGGCTAAAAATAATAAAGAATAAGTAATTATTTTTTTCATATAAATTCTATTTATAATTCTTTTTTAAAAGTAAAGGGGATGTAAAAAAATTCTGTACTAAGAAAAGTAAGCGTACTGAATGCGAAATATAGCCTTGTTACGGTAATCATTTT
>DAORKB010000136.1:0-9314 GCA_035439365.1 Bacteroidia bacterium | reverse complement strand
GCCTCGTTAAAAACTTCCTTTAATCGTTTTGCCAATGTTGGGGATTTGCCATTGGTTGAGATTGCAATTTTCAAATCTCCTTTTTGAACGATGGATCCTAAATAAAAATCACATAAATCAGGAGTATCAGCAATATTAATCAGAATCTTACGCTTCTTTGATTCTGCCTGAATCCATTCACTCAAGGCCCGATCTCTGGTTGCTGCAATTATTAAATCCTTGTTTTCTAAATCTGTTTCCTCTAAAGCTCTTTCAATAAGTATCAGTTGAGGATAATTCGTTTTAAATGCTTGTATCTCCGGTAAAATTTTCCTTGCAACCAGTGTTACCCTGGTTGTAGGGCTATTTTTCAGTACGGCTGTAATCTTTTCTAATCCAATGTTTCCACCTCCTACAATCAGAACATGTAACTGCTCCAATTTTAGGAAGACTGGAAACAATTGATTCGTATTAGATCCGCTCTTATCTGCCTCAGGCATTTTATTTATTCGGTTGAGGCGTTAATCGCAAATACGGTTTTATCTTGGTGTATCCTTTCGGAAATTTTGCAGCAATATCTTCATCTTTAATTGCTGGTGCAATCACCACATCCTCGCCATCTTTCCAGTTAGCTGGTGTAGCAACACTGTAATTTGCCGTTAACTGCAATGAATCGATTACTCGTAAAATTTCATTGAAATTTCTTCCTGTTGAAGCCGGATACGTCAAAATCAATTTTACTTTTTTATCTGCTCCGATAATAAATACAGAACGCACGGTAAATTTATCAGATGCATTCGGATGAACCATATCATACAATTTTGCAACTGTAAACAAAGGATCTGCTATGATCGGATAGCTGACTGTTGTTTTTTGAGTTTCATTGATGTCTTTTACCCATTCGTGGTGTGATTCAATTGGATCAACACTTAATGCAATTGTTTTCACATTGCGTTTTTTGAATTCGTCCTGTAGTTTTGAAACAGAACCCAATTCTGTTGTACAAACAGGAGTGAAATCAGCAGGGTGGGAAAATAAAACACCCCAGCTATCTCCTAACCATTTATAAAATTCGATTTTTCCTTCAGTTGAATCTGCGGTAAAATCCGGTGCGATGTCGCCTAGTCTTAATGCCATGTCGTTAATTTTTTTAATTGTTAAACTGATTAAATTTATTGTCTAAATTATTAACTCAACAAATACTCCCAGTTAGTTAAGCTCACCGGAAACTCTGTGTGCAGTTTTACTACATCACCAACAACAATAACTGCTGGTGCACTTAGTTTTTCGGTTGTAATAATATCTACGATTGTATCAATGGTACCTAAAGCAATTCGTTCATTCGGCAAGGATCCGTTTTGAATCACAGCAACAGCTGTGTCTTGCTTTCCTTCTGCTTTAAATACTTCTGTAATCTCGCGCAATTTACTCAGTCCCATCAAAATCACAACAGTCGCTGTTGATTGTGCTGCCAAACGGATATCGTTTGATAGTTGTCCTTTGCTGGTTGTACCGGTAATTACCCAAAAGCTTTCGCTTGTTCCGCGATTGGTTACAGGAATACCTTGCAATTCTGGTACTGCAATAGAACTGGATAAACCAGGAATTACGGTTGTTGGAATATTAAAAAGCTCCGCATAGCTCACTTCTTCGTGTCCACGTCCAAACACAAAAGGATCCCCTCCTTTTAAACGTACCACATGACCGTAAGAAAAAGCAAAGTCAACCAACAACAAATTAATTTGATCCTGTGTATAGGTATGTTGATTGTTTCTTTTTCCTACATATATTTTCAATGCGTCTGCAGGTGCGTGTTTCAACAACTCCGGATTTACCAATGCATCGTATAATATAACATCAGCAGTAGCGATTGCTTTCACTCCTTTAATCGTAATTAATTCCGGATCTCCAGGACCTGCACCCACCAACGTTATTCTTGGAATTATTTTATTTTTTAAACTCATTGTTTTTCTGTTTTTATGTTATTGCTTAGGCCATAGCTTTTCATCCTACGTTAAAACTACTAATGATGAAAAGCAAAGGCTTAGCCTTTCACTTGTGCTTCTCTGTATGCTTTTGCCTGTGCTAAAAATGCTTTTGATTCTGTCAGGAATTTTTCTGCAAATGCTTTAGAAGGCTCTTCTTTATTGATTTTTAAAACAGCATCTTTAAATGTTCCGTCAACTTTTATTTCATTTGTCTCCACAAAGTGCTTATCAAAATCGTTGATGATACCATGTTGTGTGTTGGTTGGTACACTCTTACCTAATAGTAATGCTTTTGCTGCATTTACCATAGCTGAATAGCTGTGATAAATACTGTCTGAATACAATTCAGCTGTATAAGAACTTTCGGCCCAATCAATTTTTTCTTCTACTTCATAAAGTAATGTTGCAACCAAATCAATCATTACACCAGCACACTCACCAACACCAATCTCTGTTTTAAATTGCTCGCTGTGTCCCCAATCGATATATTCTTCTGGCGTCAATGTGCTGTTATCAGCATGTGGTTTTAATAATTGATAGAAATAATCTTTTCCCTTTTTATCATAGTAGCTGTTGAAGTATTCACCTTCTACCGAATTCTTTTCGAAGTCATCCAACAAAGTTCTCAACACAGCAGGGCCACGCTTACTTGGTATTTTGATGATTTTTTCAGAAACCCTTCCTTCACCATCTCCTACAATACCACCACCTAAAACCAGTTGCAAAGCTGGAACAACAGCCGCTCCATTTTTAAACGAGCTACCATGGAAACCAATTTGTGCCAAACTGTGTTGTCCACATGAGTTCATACAACCACTGATTTTTATTTTGATATCGTTATTAAATAACAAATCCGGATACTCTTCTTTTACTACTTGTTCCAATTCACGTGCAATACCTGTACTGCTCGATATTCCAAGGTTACAAGTATCAGTTCCCGGACAAGCAGTAATATCAGCTACACTGTCAAATCCCGGTTCGGCAAATCCCAATTTATCAAGCTCCTGGAACAATGCAGGCAATGCTTCTTTTGGAACATACTTTAATAATAATCCTTGATTTACAGTGATACGAATATCATCTGCTGCATAATTATCAACGATGGCAGCAAATAAACGAGCTGTATCAGAACTAAAGTTTCCTAAAAGGATTTTAACATTTACACCGTAGTATCCTTTTTGTTTTTGCTCAAATACATTGGATTTCAACCAATCCTGGTATTTCTTTTCGTTGCTGACTTTAAATGTTGTGAATGTTTTTTTCTCGTTTAATTTTACAGGTACCACCTCACGATTGATCACATACGATTTTACATTTGTTGCCAAACGTTCTTCTGCAACATATGCCATCATTTGCTCAATTCCGATTTTTGCAACCAGGTATTTAATACGTGCTTTGTGACGACTGGTACGTTCACCATGGCGATCGAATACACGGATCACAGCCTCTGTAAATGGAATGATTTGATCTTCTTCTAAAAATTCGTGTGCTACTTTTGCAAGGATCGGTTGTGCCCCTAAACCACCAGCGATCATTACTTTAAAGCCTCTTACTTCCTTACCATCCACAATTTTTATTTTTGGAATAAATCCTAAATCATGCATAAATGTGTATGCTGTATCATCTTCATTTGAAGAGTAGGCAATTTTGAATTTACGTCCCAACTCCTGACCAAATGGTTTACGCAACAAATATTTAAACATTTCATGCGCATATGGTGAAACATCAAATGGTTCTTTTGGATCAATCCCCGCTACTGCAGAAGCGGTAATATTGCGCACGGTGTTTCCGCATGCTTCACGAAGTGTAATATCATCTTGCTCCAGTTTTGCCCACAGTTCAGGGGTTCTTTCCAGGCTCACATAATGTATTTGTATATCCTGACGGGTAGTTAAATGCAAGTTTCCTGTTGAATACTCGTCAGAAATAGCAGCGATACGTAATAATTGTTTCGTTGTGATTTTACCAAACGGTAATTTGATGCGTATCATCTGAACACCTTGCTGACGTTGACCGTATACACCACGAGCCAAACGAAGCGAGCGGAATTTTTCTTCGTTCAATGTTCCATCACGGAATGCACGGATTTTTTTCTCCAAATCAATAATGTCTTTTTGAACCAACGGATCTTCAATCTCTGTTTGAAAACTTTTCATCTTTTAGGGTTTTAGTATTTTAATTTTAGTTTTCTTTTAAAGTGTTGTATTGTATATCTGATACCAGTCTTCACGGCTCAATTCAATTGAATATGCACTTGCCGCATTTTTTATTCTCTTCTTATCTGCACTACCAATAAGCGGTAAAGCACCCAATTTATACAACCATGCTACTGCAATTTCTTCTACATTCACATTGTACTTTTTACCAATTACTTGTAAAACCTTACGCACTTTTTCTGCTTTTTTATCTTTGCCGGTCAGTATTCTTCCTCCCGCCAAAGGGGCCCAGGCCATTGGTTTGCTGTATTGTTCTTTTATAAAATCCAATCGTCCGTCGGTAATAGCTGTTGTTTGTAAAATACTTAATTCAATGTGATTGGTTATAATGGGTTGCGATAAATGAGCGGCTAATAAACGGTGTTGAGAAGCACTGAAATTGGAAACGCCAATGGCTCGCACACGACCACTATTCACTAATTCTGAAAGAAGGGAAGATGTTTCTTCTACTTGCAATAAAGGATCATTTCCTTCCAGTAGAAAGATATCGATATAATCTGTTTTTAATTTTTTTAAAGAGGTACCTATAGAATTTTTAATGTGTTGGGCGCTGTGATCATAAAACGCTTTTCCTTTGGCATCTTTTCTTAAACCTGCTTTTGTTGAAATAACAATATCTTCACGGTTAAACGATTTTGAGTAGATTGCTTTACCAAACAATTCCTGAATTTTACCATTGCCATACTCGTCACTATGGTCAAATGTATTTACACCCAACTCAAGGTTGTAATTGATAATGTCTTCTACTTTCTTTTCTGTAACTAAACTAGCCGTATCCCAACGCCAAAAACTATAAATGGCTGCAGAAACTTCCGGTCCTGAATCACTGATATAAATTTTTTCCATATAATGTTACTCCCCTAGATTATATGATTGTTTGTTAAAAATACAAAGCCCTTGCTTTTTACAGAAGGGCCTTTATCATACACTGGTTTTAAATATGTTTAAACTTGGTAATGGCAATCTTCTGCTTTATTTATAAAACAGCAACAGCAACAAGTTTTTGTTGTTACATTATTAACTATGTCTGTTTTTAAAATTTCCATTTGTTTTTATAATAAAAAAGGCTTTCGTTTCTGAAAGCCTTTCTACACAATTATATATGCTACTACAACGGCTCTCTTTTTAATTAAGAACAAATACAACACATTTCATTGTTGTTTGATTTTAAAGTAAAAGCTGTTGTTGATGTGTTCATTTCTGTATTCTCTACCAATTTTGTAGTGCAAATATAGGATACAATTGTAAAATACACAAGTTATTAACATTGTTTTTCAGTTGTCTCATTTTCAGCGATATATATAACGTTCAAAAAAGTGAGGAAGGCAAAAATTCGTAGGTTGTGCGCGCAAGTGTCTGTTTGAGAGCGCAGTCGTATTAGTCATTTTTATAGATTCACAGAAAATTCCTACCTTTAAACACATGAATTTCATTGACATTTGCATTGGTGTTCCCTTATTATGGGCTATATACAGAGGTTTTACAAAAGGCTTTATCCTGGCAATAGCTTCCTTCATAGGATTTTGGTTGGGTATCTGGGGGAGTATCCGCTTTTCAAGCTATCTGATTCCTTTACTAAAAGATAAGTTTGAAATCACTTCTTCTTATCTGCCTATTGTCGCTTTCTTTGTCACATTTCTGCTTATCATTTTATTGATATACTTGTTGGCACTCATGCTTCAAAAGGCTGTAGATGGAATGGCGTTAGGAATAGTGAATAAACTAGGGGGAGCTATCTTTAATTTTTTTAAATATGTTTTGATCATCAGTGTATTTATTTCGATTATAAATGGAATCGAACAAAAACATGAACTCTTACCACCTAAACTTAAAAAAGAATCTGTTTTGTACAATGCACTCGGAAAAATAGCGCCTTTGATTATTCCTTCTTTTAAAGAATTTAAAGAGCAATTCTGGAATTATAGATAAAAATCCTGTGTGCTTATGTGCTTAATTTTTTAACCACTTAGGCACATAGGTACGTCAGATTATTGTCGTTGCACATCTTTCACGCAACGAAAACCCAGGTTATTTCCTGCACTTCCGGTTTCTCCTTTGCCTCTGCTGCCTGCCTTATAACGTATACAATATTGATCGCTGCAAATAAATGATCCCCCACGTTGTACATGTTTTTCAACACCCGGTTCCTCTGGATCATAGCTATCTTTAGGGCCTTTGGGATCTTCTTTACTGCTAGTTGCATAATAATCGGGGCGGTACCAATCACTGCACCACTCCCAAACATTTCCATCCAGATCATACAATTTATAAGGGTTTGGAGGAAAAGATTTCACAGGAGCTGTTGCTGCATAACCATCTTCTTTTACATTATTATCCGGAAAATTTCCCTGAAAAATATTGGCAACCCATTTACCATTCGGTTTCAGATCACTTCCCCAGTAATACGTGCTATTTGTTTTACCTGCTCGTGCAGCATATTCCCATTCTGCTTCCGTTGGTAAGCGCTTACCCGCCCATGTTGCATAAGCAAGTGCATCTTCATAGCAAACCTGTACAACAGGATGTTGTTCTCTTCCGATTACAGTACTATTAGGGCCTTCGGGATGTTGCCAGTTTGCACCTGCAACATAACTCCACCATTGCATGTAATCATTTAAGTCGACCTTATGCGAAGGAGAAGAGAACACAGCAGAGCCCGGAAGCAATTTATCCTTCGGAACATTTGGGAAATCTGCTGGATTTAGTTCCCGTTCCGCTACTGTTTTATACCCAGTTTTTTTTACAAACGCTGCAAACTGTGCATTCGTTACTTCATGTTCCCGGGATCAATCCCAATTTCTTTTGATTCGCAATTACCTTCTCACGATACACATCCCAACCATCATCAAATTTTCCTTTGTATTTATCACTCCAGTAGGTTGCTACCTGATGCGGTGCATGAGCTGCTCCCGGAGCATAATACAAAAAGAAGGGTTTGTCCGGCGCACTCTTTTTCAAGCGGGTGATATACGAAATTGCTTTATCTGTTATCACTTTATTTAAATGTTCACCACTTGGTTCTTGATGTGCATTATCTTCAACCAAATCCGGTTTATACTGATCTGTTGCTCCACCTAAAAATCCGGTGTTGTGATCAAAGCCTTTACCCGATGGCCAACGGTCAAATGGACCTGCATCTGTCGTTTCCTCATCTGGTGTCAGGTGCCATTTTCCAACTTGAAATGTTGCATAACCTTTATCATTTAATACTTTAGCGATTGTTGCTTTTTCGGTTGGTATTTTTGCATCATAGCCAGGATAATCGGCGCGAACAGAGTTACTCGGAAACAAGCCCATATGCGCCGAATGTGAATTACGACCCGTTAATAATGCAGCACGTGTTGGAGAGCAAATGCCTGTTGTATGGAAATTGGAATAACGTAGTCCGTTATCAGCAAGACTGTCAAGTGTAGGCGTATGAATGAGTCCTCCAAAAGCAGATGTGGCACCAAAACCCACATCATCAATTAATATCCAGATAACATTTGGCGCGCCTACAGGTGCTTTTCTTCCATACTCTGTTTTGGGTCCAGGTGTAGATAGATTTACGTTTATATCAATTTTCGCCGGTTCTTGTGCTTGTGCATAAAAGCCCATGCCAAGCAGCATTAGAGAAAGAGATTTTATTTTCATCGTGTTTTAAGTTTATTTATTTATAACTGCAACGTCATCATATTCATTGATCCCCACATATATGGTGGTTTCGAAGACAGGTTCTGGTTCAGCTTCTCTGGCCGGTTGAAATTCAGGTTTCAGATTTTGTAATTTTTCATCTGCCAGCGCACTGCCTTCTTTTTTGGATTTTATAAACGGCCAAAAAATTTGTGCCTGCCATTCTTCCTGCTGATAGGTTTTCATACCATATGCAGCAGGGAATCTACGGGAAATAATTCCTGTCTTAAAAATCATGTCCCAAATAAAAAACATATTTCCAAAGTTTCCTTTGTAATGTCCAACCCCATCATTGGTTGTTGCTGCATGATGCGCATGATGCGTTGCCGGTGTTGAAATCAATCGTTCCAATACCCAAGCTACCGGGTGAAGCCATTTAATACGGTATAGTGGTTTATCCCATGCAATGCTTGAATGTGCAAGGGTAGTAATGACTGATTTAATAACGCGAACAAAGAGAGCAGGAAAACCAAGACCTAAATACACCAATGTAGCCGTTAAATATGTTTGAGAAAAAAAGAAGGTATAAACAATGTTCTGACGTGATGCCATAGCCATTCCCATGTACGGTGCAGAGTGATGCGTACGATGAAACTTCCATAGAAACGGCACCTGATGATGCAAGCGATGATACCAGTATTGTGTGAGATCATCAGCAACAGCAATAATTACAAATCCCCACCAAAATGGAACCCATGCAAAAAGATTACGGGAGTCTGGTAAAATATAGGGCAGGAATTGTAAACTAAAATAAGCTGTAATAGGAGCGACAACAAGTTTTGGAAGAACAAAGCAAACGATGTCCAATGTTTTTTCATTCTTTGTCCATTTGTCATCATCATACAATCCCAATGTTAATTCCAGAACACCAAGTGCTAAAACCAGAACTGTTAGCCCCCAGGAACGCATATTTTGAAACACAGCTGTGATCCAACCAAACAAACCAGGATCATTTTTCGCATGGTCTGCAACAGTTGTTAATGAATTATTCCAGGGTTGTTGTCCGCTTATCGCAAAAAAGCCCAGCATTAAAGCAATTGGAAGAATGTATAAGACAACGCTTATGGCAATGTCCTTTCTTAATTTTTGTTTATCAATTTCTATTTTCATGATTCAGAGAGTTTTGAGTTGGTTTACTATTATTTTTTTTAAGTAAGTGACTGGTGATCCGCAATCCCCCTACAATGGTGAACAGTGGTACCAGGTAAACAATAAGTCCTACCACTATTTTTTTGATGAGAATTTGAATGTCTTGTTTATTCATTGTGTTGTATATCTATAAAAAAAATTTCGTGTTGTTCTATTGGTGAGTTTGTTAACAGCAACAATATGCCGAAGCATAGGGTAGGCTTGCATAAATGCGGGTTTTGAATAATATAACCAATTGATTCATTTTTATAATTTGCTATTTGAATGGCACAAATATATAAGTTAGTTTTAAATATCTACTAAAAAGATA
>DAORKB010000135.1:0-9327 GCA_035439365.1 Bacteroidia bacterium | reverse complement strand
ATATAAAAACGTACAGGGCCAAAATCGAGTAAGGTCGGACTGAAATCCTTTTTTCGGGGATCGGTCACTTTACGAATTTCCTTAACCTTGGAGATAATCGGACTTTTATAAAATTCAGGTATGTTAAAGCTTTTCATGTTAGATGAAAAAGTAAATGAGCCACAAAATTACGAAAAATATAGATAAAAGAGGGTGAGTATGGCGTTGATTGGACGAAGTAAGCCATAAAAATTGCTAAAAAGTGGGTTTTAAGTTCAAATTCTAACCGAATGAAGCTCCAGGGAAGGAGGAAGTGTTTTATCAACAATGGCTTGTGGATGTTATCCTGTTAAGAAAAAACAGGAAGCCTGGATTTTGTGAGTATTTTTGTTAAAATAAAATCCAAAAAAGTTGAAAGATTCAGCAAGGCCATTAATATTGGTTACCAATGATGATGGGGTTACAGCACCTGGCATCAATGCATTAATTGAGGTAATGAAAACGTTGGGTGATGTAATAGTTGTTGCACCTGATAAACCACAATCAGGTATGGGACATGCGATTACCATCAATTCCACTTTAAGAATCAATAAACTAAATATGCATGATGTGCTGCAGGAATACAGCTGCACAGGAACACCGGTAGACTGTGTTAAAATAGCAGTCAACAAAATTTTGCATCGAAAACCTGATTTATGTGTGTCCGGAATCAATCATGGTTCTAATATGTCTATTAATGTTATTTATTCAGGAACCATGTCGGCAGCTGTAGAAGGAGCGATAGAGAGCATTCCTTCAATTGGATTTTCGCTTTGTGATGATTCGATTGATGCTGATTTTACAGCTTCAAAAAAAATTGTTGAATTTATTGCGAAGAAGGTACTTCAAAATGGATTGCCAAAGGATGTTTGTTTGAATGTAAACATTCCAAAATCCAAATACGATGAATTAAAAGGTATCAGAGTGTGCCGTCAGGCGCGTGCCAATTGGATTGAAGAATTGGATGAAAGAAAAGATCCGGGAGGAAAAACCTATTTTTGGTTAACCGGAAAGTTTGAAAATTTTGATGCAGGGAAAGAGGATACAGATGTGTGGGCCCTTGAAAATAACTATGTTTCGGTGGTGCCGGTTCAATTTGATATGACAGCTCATTCGGCCATCGATGAGTTGAATAAATGGAAACTATAAACGATGAAGAATTTTGATTTTAATAAGGTATGGATCGGAATGATATTGGGTTTTATTATTCCCTTCATCGTTTATCTGATATACTATTATGTCGTTACGACATTTAACCTGGCAAGAATAAATGTAAGTTTATGCATGGCTGCTAATTTGATCCCTTTTTATCTATCACTCAATCGCGAACAGTATAATACAACAAAAGGTGTAATAGTAGCAACATTGGCTTACGGGGCTATTATTGCATACTTGACGTTTTTTACTAATTATTTTCAGATACTGTAATGAACTACTATATAATTGCCGGTGAGGCTTCCGGTGATTTACATGCTTCAAATTTGATCAACCAATTGAAGGTGCTCGATAAGCATGCTGATTTTCGTTGTTGGGGTGGTGATTTAATGGAACAACAAGGTGCTCATCTGGTAAAACATTACCGTGACCTTGCATTTATGGGATTTACAGAAGTGCTGATGAATATCCGAACCATTCTTCAAAATATTCAATTTTGTAAAAAAGATATTTTAAACTACCAACCGGATGTGTTGATATTGATTGATTATCCGGGATTCAATTTACGTATTGCCGAGTTTGCGAAATCAAAAAATATTCGTGTTTTTTATTACATATCGCCACAGGTATGGGCCTGGAAACAATCCAGGGTTCATAAAATAAAACGAGTAGTAGATAAGATGTTTGTGATCCTTCCTTTTGAAAAAGATTTTTATAAAAAGTTTGAATATCCTGTTGATTTTGTTGGACACCCCTTGCTAGACGCTGTTGCAGGATATGAAGCACAAGCGAAGGATGTCATAAATACCGATAAACCGATTATTGCATTGTTACCAGGAAGCAGGAAACAAGAAATTGACACGATGCTTCCGCTGATGTTGACGATGCAAAAATATTATTCCGGTTATCAATTCGTAATTGCAGGAGCACCTTCGCAAAGTGAAAAACTGTATCAATTGTACATTGATGCATTTCAAAAGCAATATCCGGATGTACCACCAATTGAAATTGTATTTAATAAAACCTATCAGTTGTTGAAGCAGGCAACTGCAGCATTGGTTACTTCTGGAACAGCAACATTGGAAACAGCTCTGTTTGGTGTACCGGAAGTGGTTTGTTATAAAGGAGGAGCCATTTCTTTTGCCATAGCTAAAAAACTGGTAAAGGTGGATTATATTTCTCTGGTCAACTTAATCATGGAGAAGGAAATTGTAAAAGAGTTGATTCAGAATGATTTAAATGAGGGTAATTTAAAAGCAGAATTAGATAAACTCTTAACAGGAAATTCTCGTAAAGAGATGATGTCAAATTACGAAGACTTAAAACAACGTTTAGGTGGAGCAGGTGCTTCCAAAAAGACAGCAGAACTTATGATTTCTTACTTAACAACAAATAAAAAAAGTAGTACATAAGTTTATTAGGGAAAGATCTGAGGCATATTTATAATGATAAAAGTTAAAACCATTTTTATTTTTGCTCTTGTTTTGTTTATTCAACAGGTGTTTGCTACCAGTGTGTCGGTGCGTATTCTGACAGCAAAGGTTGTTAGCTCCTTTATTTTTTCTCCCTCACGTGGCGATTATACGCTATATGGAGACGGAGCATTGCTGTCGAACTGCGATGCATCAGGGATTTATGAAATGAGTATTGAAAACGATTCTGTGTTGTTAAAAACATTTGAAAAAACAATCGGAAGGTTTGCTAATATCAAGCTTGTTGCCCGGGATCCCGATGGGTCATTTAAAATAAAATCTGTCATTCCTCAAACAAAAATAAGAATATACGACGATCATCTTTCTGTTAGTTTAACACCTGATAAAAAACAGTTTTTACTCATAAACAGAGTCGATCTGGAAAAATACATTGCCGGAGTGGTGGAGTCGGAAGCCGGAACCAAATCAGATCTTGAGTATTACAAATTGCAAAGTATTCTATGCAGAACTTATTTGCTAGCTCACCTTACCCGCCATGTTATGGAAGGATTTGAAGTGTGCGACGATGTGCATTGTCAGGCTTACCTAAGTAAACCCTCCAGGCCGGAGATAAGTGAAGCTGTATTCAATACCATGGGGGAAATTGTGGTGGATAATGATTTAAATTTAATTACAGCAGCATTTCATTCAAATTGTGGCGGAGAAACCTGCAATTCGCAGGATGTTTGGGCCGTACCAACATCTTATTTGAAATCGGTGCGTGATACATTTTGCTTAAACAAGTTGCATGCTCACTGGAAACGAACAATTTCCCTGGAAGATTGGAAAACGTATTTACAATTAAAGCATAATTATCCGGTAGAGGATACACTAAAATTTAATACAGCCAATTCGTTTAATCAATCCACCGTAAGATCCATTTATTTTACAGATAAAAATTTAAAGATTCCATTAAAAACGATACGCGCTGACTTTCAGTTAAAATCAACTTTTTTTTCTGTTGAGCAAAAGGGGGATATGATCATTTTTAATGGGCGTGGATATGGTCATGGAGTAGGGCTTTGCCAGGAAGGGGCAATGGAAATGGCTCGTTTGCATTATAAATACAAGGATATTTTAAACTTCTATTTCAAAGATGTATACCTCATTAATTTAAATGCGCTGAGTTATTTTAAGCAGGAGTAGACGTGAGATGTGAGATATGAGATGCAGGATGTTAAAGCAAAACGCCAAAGGTTAAAAACCTTTGGCGTTTCTCATATCTTATATCTCATATCTCATATCTTTACCTCACCAACGTTACAGTTCCCATATAATCGTGACGTTTTCCAAATATATCGGTAAGTCGTACTTTCCAAACGAATACATCTTGTTGTGCGATGTCTTGACCATTATTGGCTCTTCCATCCCAACCGGCATTAATATCTTTTGCATTGAATACACAATTTCCCCAGCGGTCAAAAATCCAGATATGGTATTCATTGATTCCAACACCCTGGCCAAAAAATGTATCATTTATACCATCTACACGATTGGGAGTAAATGCATTTGGAATATAGAATGCAAACTCCGGCAATACTTCCACTTCCTGCCATGTATCATCCGTACAACCACCTGCATTTACAACAAATAATTTTACAATATATGTGCTTGGAATTCCTACCTGGTATTGATGAACAGGGTTTTGTGTGTTTGGAGATACAATTTTACCATCTCCCAGATCCCATTTCCAGGTAACAACATCTGTTGTAGATCGGTCATAAAAACGAATGGTCGGATCGTATTGTGATACTTTGAATGGATTTGCAACGAACGCAGCCGTTGGCTTTCTATATGTTTCCAGATATTGTTGCTTTGTTAACGTAGTCGGGCAACCTTTATCCGAAACAGCCTTCAATGTAACATCATAAAAACCAGCTGTAGGAAAGCAGATGTTAGTTGGGTGCTGTTCACGTGAACTGTCTTTTCCAAAATACCAGTGCCAATTTTCAATTTTAGTTGATGTGATTGTTGTGTTGTCTTTGAACGTTACGCAATGAGGGGGGCAAGCCTTAGGCGTATCCACAGCAAAATCTACTACAGGATTCGGAAAGATCAGCACGGTGATTTTTGCAGTATCAGGAGGACATAAACCTGTTTTATCCGTAGTTAAGATCAAGGTTACTTTTCCTGCTGCAATCTCTGCGTCTGTTGGTTTGTAGGTACCTGTGAGATCCTGATTATCTTTTAAAAATATACCCTGACCACCTGACCAGGTTCCTGTTGTTGCAGCACCTTTAATGCTTCCCGTGAGATTGATCACACTACCCGCGCATATCGGTTTTATATCTGTAATATTTGCATTGGGCAGCTGATCAATGATTATCGTTACTTCATCCGAAACAGCAGGACATGGACCTTGTGGGTCCTCACTGGTAAATGTTAACACTACTTTTTTTGCCAGCGCCTCTGCAGGACTTGGGGTATACAATGCTGTTGGTGTAGTGTTATTGGGCTGATAGGTACCTGTACCACCGCTCCAGACCCCTGTAGTGGCGCCACCTCCAACAACACCCGCCAATTGAATGGGAGTTCCGATGCAGGCTTTTTGATCCGGACCAGCCTGAATTGTTGCAACCGGATTAATGAAAATGGTCATTGTTTTCCGATCAACAGGGCATAATCCAGAAGAGTCTGTTGTTAATGTCAATACAACACTCTTTGCTGCTTCTTCGTCGGCACTTGGTTTATAAGATGCATTTAATGTTTTATTATTAGGTGTAAATGTTCCATTACCTCCACTCCACACACCGGTTTTGGCAGAACCACCTACGGATCCGTTCAGTTTGGCCGATTCACCTATACAAATGGTAATGTTGGCACCTGGATTTGCAATTGGTTTTTTGTCAATAAAAATAGTTACACTGTCCTGCCCTCCGGGGCAACTTGCATTTGCGTTGTTAACTGCTGTGAACGCAAGCGCTACTTTACCTTTAAGAATATCGTCAGCACCTAACGTATACGTAGCATTGGGATCATTCACATTGGAGAATGTTCCACTTCCGCCGCTCCATTTACCACCTGTAGCTGCTCCGCCAAATATACCAGCTAATTTCGCTGTGCTTGTTTCGCAGATGGTATCATCATAACCTGCACCGGCCGTAACTTTTGGAACAATGGTAAGTGTCATCGTTTTGCTATCATATGTACAAGGTCCAAATGGATCCTCTGATTCAAGTGTCAATTGAACAGAACCGGCATTACTTTCTGCTAGTGTAGGAATGTACTTTGCCGTTAAATTACCACGGCTTGGAATGAATTGTCCAAGTCCGCCTTTCCATTTTCCAGTAGTTGCACCTTTTGTTACACTTCCTTGAAGCGTTATGGTATCACCATAACAAATCGTAAGGTCTTTCACTTCCACAACCGGTTTTAATAAAACGGTTACAGTGGGTTCAGATGTGTTGTCTCCTGCACATGTTGCTGTATTTGATTTACCAGTTACGGTGTAAGTTGTTGTTGTTGCCGGACTCACTTCAATTTCTGCTGTAGTCCCAATTACGCCTGTTGAATCTTTCCATTCATAAGAGTCGGCACCTGTTGCTTTTATCTTTACCTTTTCACCTTCACAAATGGTGGTATCATTTGTTTTTACAGCGAAGCTGGAACCGACATTTACTTTTACAATCTTCACCTGATTGCAATTGGCCAGCACTTCATCTATCATCGTAACCGTATAGGTTGTTGTACCTATTGTATTTGTTTCTGAAAAAGTTGGATTCGGAATGTCGTATCTGTCCAGCTTTACCGCAGGTTCCCACTTCCATGAAAATTTACCGGTGTTCTGCGTGAGCGCTTTTAATTGAAAAGCGGGTGCATCGATACATACAGACGTGTCTTTTACTGTAAAGTCATTACCTTGAAGCTTCAGTTTAGCGGTAGATCCGCAATTTCCTACTGCGGATGAGATCATGTTTACAATATATTCAGTACCTGCTTTTGGGTTATTAATTTTAACACATTGTTGATCGTAAGGTGACTGAAGCCTGGTTGATTTGGTGGCCATGAATAACTAAGATATCCTGGAGGGGCACACACTTCAACAGAGGCTTTATTTGCACAGATCGTAGGAGATGGAATATCCACTTTGGCACAATACATATCAATGTAAGCGTAAGCACCATGACTTCCCGCTCCCCAACCGCTGCAAGTTGAATCAATTTTACCATTGCTATCGGTACTAACACCCGTCATTCTTGGAAGAAAACAATCAGCCGTAGTAAATTCTATCGTCACCACCTTGCCAATGTAGTTTGTTAAATCAACTGCAACTTTTTTCCATTCCGTGTATAACCAGGTATCATTCCCATCTTTTTTACCTTTTTTAAAATCCGTATTGGTTGCATCTGCAACTACTTTGTATTGTCCGCAGGTGATCACTTCTTCTTTCCCGGATACGACATGTGTTATCTTGATTTCGAAGCGTGGTGCAATATATTTGTCATGTCCGCTGGCATTAAGAAAGGCGGCATACATATACGTCAATCCGGCATTGATTCCGCAAAAGCAACATTGTTGTTAGTCGTAGGATTCGCTGATCCAATACTGTTTCCAATCCGAAATGAATACACGTTAACCCCCGTTGGAAATAATTCTTTTGGTGCCAAACAAGGAACGGTATTCAGTGAGTTTGGGTCAGTGCCAGCAGCTGCGGTTACGATGGTATGGCGGCAGGATGCAAAATCCGCCGGATCCAATGGATTATCTTTATTTCCATCCATGCATTTATTTTGAGAAATTACAACAGGGAATTCCTGATTGCACTTAGAGGCATTTTTGTCACCGAAAGTTCCAATTCCACAAACCCAGTTGGAGGTGGTGCCGTCTTCAAATCCAACATTGGGGCAGTCTTGAGCGAATGCATTTGCGGCGAAGATGATAAAAAAGAACGCTAACTTTTTTGACACTAAGCTAAAGCGGAGGGGAGCTTTTGTTAAGTTCATGTGATCAATAAATATTTATTTTTGTTTCTTAAAAACGCCTTGTTTAAAGCATTTTATAGGTTTGTACTATTAAATTCAGCTAAAAATGCTAAAAAAATATTACACTGTATGTAGTGGAATAACGTTTTTTTATTTTTTTATTAACGGGTTATTAATAATTGTGGAGAGTGAAAGCAGCGTATATAGCTTTTGTTTCGACCAAAAAACAAAACAGGCACATGAATGCCTGTTTTGCTAATATAGTATAAGAGGGGAGTGTTTATCTCACTAAAGTAACCGTACCTATGTAATCGTGTTTTCTGTTAAAGATATCGGTTAGCTTCACTTTCCAGACAAACACATCTTGTTGCGCAATATCCTGACCGCCATTGGCTCTTCCGTCCCAACCGTGATTGATATCGGTTGTATCAAAAACCATATTTCCCCAGCGATCAAAAATCCAAATGTGATAAGCAATAATACCAACGCCTTTTCCAAAGAAGGTATCATTTGTACCATCGTTTCTGTATGGCGTAAATGCATTTGGTATGAAGAACGTAAATTCCGGTAATACCTCCACATTTCTATACGTTGTATCAACGCAACCATAATTGTTGGCAACAAACAAGCCTATGGTGTATGTTCCCGAAACACCTAATTCATACGTGTGTGAAGGGTTTTGTATTTTCGGGGAAATGATTTTTCCATCTCCTAAATTCCATGTCCAGGATACTACATCCAATGATGACTGGTTGTAAAAATTAAATGATGGATCATATATCGATGCTGATGTTGGATTTACTCTGAAAGCAGCAGTTGGTTCAGGATATGTTTCGATGAATTGCGGTTTCGTTAATGATGATTTACAACCAGCATCCGAAATCGCAGTTAATGAAACATCATAGAATCCAGGTTTTACAAAACAAATATTTGTTGGGTTCTGAATTTTTGAAGAATCGATCGAAAAGTTCCAGATCCATTTATCAATTTTTGTATTTCCACCAACGGTAGTCAAGTCTGTGAAATTTACACAATGATCCGGACATGCTTTTGGTATATTCACGCTAAAATCAATAACAGGGTTTGGGTTAATGGTGAAAGTAACGGTATCCTTGTGCGAAGGACATAATCCGTTTGTATTTGATGTAAGTATCAATGTAACTTTACCTGCGATTATTTCCTGAGCGCTTGGAATATACGTACCGGTTAGATCTGTGTTATCTTTTTTAAATGTTCCAGTACCTTCGCTCCAAACACCACCCGTTGTATTTTTTACGGAACCTTCCAGTTGTATTTGCTGACCATCACATATAGCTTTGGTTTCACCTGCAATTGCTACCGGTAATTGATCAATGAAAATAGTCATTTCATCATAAACAGCAGGACAAGGGCCTACAGGATCATTCGATGTAAATGTTAACACGACTTTTCCGGCAGTTTGCTCAGCCAGGCTGGGAGTATAAGTAGGGTTAACAACACTATTGCTTGGCGAATAATTTCCAGTACCTCCACTCCAAACGCCTGATGTGGCACTGCCACTTACCACAGCAGCAAGTGTTGCTGAGCCATTGGCACAAATTGTTTGATCCGGACCAGCATCCACAACAGCAACAGGGTTGATGCGGATTGTCATTTGATCATCCTTAGCGGGACATTTGCCAGGAGCATTGGTAGTTAAGGTAAGTGTTACCGTTCCTGCACTCATTTCTGCTGCTGTTGGTGTATAGGTTGCTGCTAAGGTTGTGTTGTTTGGCGTAAAT
>DAORKB010000134.1:0-9418 GCA_035439365.1 Bacteroidia bacterium | reverse complement strand
AATGAACGCATCATGGGCGAATTGAAAAAAATCGCTTCCATACAAGAGTTCAACGGTCAAATGAGTTTTGAGTTTGATCAATCGGAAAACTTAAAAATTCTGAATACTTATTTGGATAGTGGTAAAAAGGTATACTTTGAAGAATTGTTCAACATCGAATTATTGCTGCATATCAAAGGAACCGATAAACGCGTTGATCTTGCAAACCAGGTTGAATCGGATGGTACCGACCGTATGATACGTTTGGTAATGATCATGTCTATTATTAACCGTTTGGCAGTTACCGATGAGGCAAATAAAATTGCCTTGTTTATTGACGAGGTTGCAACCATTGATAAACAAAACCGTCCGGAGCTTGTGAAATTCTGCAAGGATCATAATTTTATTCCAATTTTTGCAGCACCGGATGCTGTGGAAGGATTCAACAAATACTATTTCATTTACCCATCCAAAGCGAAAATCAATATCAATGAAAAGCAAAATGCTGTAATTGTAGAGCGCAATGGAGTTGTTTCACCGATTATCAACAACAAAAAAGTGAATTAGTATGATACAGGTAGAACCAAGAACCATACTCCGGTTTTTACTGGAACATTTTGAACTCATACATGAATTGTACGAGGTTCAATTGAGCCATGGTGTTATTAACCATGAGGTGCTGGATGAAGTTTTAGCAAAGAATGAAAACCATATCAAGCCGCAATTACTGGATTATAAAATATTGAGTCCGGTTAATACCGATTATGAAATCCGTACCGTATACTACAACCTGATTGAATTCATTTTAAGTGAATTTAAACCCATGTTGCCGGAAACGATTGAAAAATATCACACTTCCATTGCTGAACTGTTCCGTAAGATACGTGAGCAACTCAATGGTGATAAGGTCATTTTGAACAACCGTTTATCGGAACTGGCAAATGAAATACGTGCATTTTACGAGATGGTGGAAAAAAACACCATGAGCTTGTTAAATGAAACACGTGAATTAAAAGCCAATGTGAAGAAAATTGATTACAGGGAAAAAATTGTTCGTGCTTCACGCTGGATCGACGAATATATCATTCCATTAAACAAAATTTTGGATATTAATCACGCCGCGTCTATTGCCAATAAACTGTATGATATTTCTGAATATTCAAACAAATACCGTTTGAATTTTGATGAAGAAAGTTCCCGTATTCTATTTGAAAAACTTTACTTTCAATTGATCCAGGTAAATGATAACTTATTGCGTCAATCCAAAATATTGACAAATGAATTATTACCACTTATTGAACGTATCCGTACGGAGTCCATCATCCTAACTGGTTGGATCACCTTCCTGAAAAACCCATACAAACGCAAAGTACCTCGTATCCTGAAACGTAAAGAGATCTCCGTTTACTCAGCAAGCACCTTCTTTAATGCAGCTGAAATATTCGAGCAGTTTAAAAATGATGTGGATGTTTATTTTGCAGACGAGCAAAATGATGATGAAAAATGGATCTTTGATAAAGAACATTATACAAACAAATTAAAATCAAATTTACCTGTAACTGATTTTTTCAAATGGTGCAATAAGACGTTAAAAGAAGAGTATAAAAAGGTGGAGATAGAAAAATTCTTCGCCCTGACGACGCTGGCTTTTGATGAGGATATTGAACGTGAGTTTGATCCGAAAGCAGACTTTGAAAAAATTAAAATCAATGACTTAACAATCACAGTTCCTAAAATAACAATCAATAAACATGGAATTTCCTAATCACCACCGCCAAATTGTAGAAGACTTAATGAGTGGTAAATTTGTTTTACCACAAGAACGCACGTTCCAGGTTTTGAAAGAAAATGAGCAATCCTATTCTTATTTTTTCAAAGCATCTTTCAACTATGAGTTGAAGTTGACCCAGGATTATGCGTATTTGGTTTCTGATGAATCCAACGAGATGCTATCCCGCGACATGTGCATTTTTATTGCATTGTTAAGCTATGAGCTGGATCGTGACGGAAAAAACTTCCTGGAGCGTATTCAATTCAGCGAGTTTGAGATTGAGGAAATTGAAAACTATTTCCAAAATTCGGCTTACATCGATTTAATTCTTTCCAACAAACAATTAAAAGATACAGATTCACGTAAAAACTTTATCAATACACTGAACCGACGTAATATCATTGAAAAAACAGCTGATAATCGTTTTTCATTTACCTCTGCACATAAATTCTTTATGGATTTTGCAAGTGATATCGTGAAATACGAAACGGCTGAAAAGGACGAATAAATCTTTCTAAATGGCTATAAAAAGATGGATGCGATCAAGAATTCGTTTAGGAATTATTGTATTACCGATCGTATTCATTTTTTTTTGTAGCTGCTTAATACTTTTTTTAGATATTTTTTTTTCTGCTCCTGCTTATCATAAAAATGAAGCATTTGAATATGTTGGTATCGGCATAATGGCAATCCTTACGCTACTTAGTATTTACTTATTCTACTTTTGCATAAAAACCTACCGAAAAGATATTTTTCCGAAAGATAAGTTGTTATACAAACAAGGTGTTTGGAAACTACTTAAATCCTGGTTCTATGAATGAACCTTATTTGTCTTGCATCATTCCTTGCAATGCGAAGCGTGCCAGGTTTAGAGCGTTTAATTTAAACCTGACAGGTTCACCTTTTTAAGTATTTTACTTCCATGTAAGCTGCTCCATCTTAATTAGCTCAAACTTGTCAGGTTTCCGCATTTTCAACAGCTGCAACATTTCATAAATATTACCGGTAATTCCACTTAGTTTTGTAACTTCGAACATCGGTCAGAAAACGGCTATTTTATCTACTGCTATGTGTATTGATCTGTTTTTGAAGGAAAATAATCATTAGTTATTCGTCTTACATATGGCCTTATCTTTTGTATTGCATCATTCTATTAAAAGTGAAATAGAAAAGGTTAAACCTTTTTTTGAGCTTCTGGAAAGCTTTGCAGATGCACACCCACTTATTCAATCTGTAACCAAAACAGGTGAGCAAAAATACATTATCAGGGAGCGAATGCCAATGTCGTTCATAAAGTTTAATTATAAAGCTGATGTATTTTTGCATAATGGAGACGAAGTGCAATACATCGCCTATCCTTTTTTTCTGGTGCTTACCATTACGTTTAAGTTTGTTTTTCTCAAAGAAGATGGAACCACTGTTATTACAGAATCTGTTCATATCAAAGGCCCACCAGTTGTTTCTCATTTTTTAAAAGCTGCCGTAACCTATTCGCATAAAATAATTGTGAAACGAATAAAAGAGATTCTAAATTGACTGTAAACGCACGCAGTAGAGAAAAAGCGTATGCATTTACCTAATTTTATAGTATAACCTTGAATTATCAAAGGCTCCTTAAAACTTTTGATATTTTTAGTGTACTAAAAGCTTTGGTCCAGGCTGTAAAACCTTTAACATTTTTCGTAAATTCGCGCGTTCACTTTAATTTGCAAATATGTATCCATCATTATATTACGCGATCAAAGATTTATTTGGTGTTGATCTTCCCTTTTTTAAACTCATTCAAAGCTTTGGTTTTTTTGTAGCGATTTCTTTTTTACTTGCTGCCTATTTCTTTTCAAAAGAACTAAAACGGAAGGAACAAGAAGGTTTATTAAAAGCCTCCACAATTAAAGTATTAAGAGGTAAAGGCGCTTCTACAAATGATTATATCACTTCCGGAGTTGTTGGTTTTATACTTGGATTTAAGATCATTTTCATGATCTTTCATTTTAATGAAATTGTTGAGGATGTACCTGGTTTTTTTCTATCCTTTACAGGAAGTTTTATAGGTGGGGTTATTGGGGCTGGCATTGGTGCTTATCTTAAGTATAGTGATGTTCAATCGGAAAGAAAAAAATTTAATGTCTCCGTTCCAACTGTTATTGAAGAACCTTTTCATCCTTATCAGCATATCGGAAATTTAACGTTAATTGCAGCTGGTGCGGGAATTTTAGGCGCTAAGATTTTTCACAACCTGGAGAATTGGAGTGAATTTGTGAAAGATCCCTGGGGTAATTTATTTTCATTTAGTGGGTTAACCATGTATGGTGGGCTTATCTGCGCCGCTATTGCCTGTATCTGGTATGGGCGTAAAAACAACATTCCAACACTGCACCTTATTGATTCAGCAGCTCCTGCATTGATGCTTGCTTATGGAACAGGACGACTGGGTTGTCAGATTGCCGGAGATGGCGACTGGGGGATTAACAATTTAAACCCCAAACCAGATTGGTTAAGCTGGGCACCAGACTGGGTGTGGGCCTACGACTATGCACACAATGTATTAAATGAAGGTGTACGAATGGCTGATTGTGTGCAGGATAAATATTGTTATCATCTGGTCCCTCCTGTTTATCCTACTCCATTTTATGAAACAATTATGTGTATTTCTTTGTTTTTTGTTTTGTGGAAGGTGCGTAAACGTATTACTGCACCAGGCGTACTTTTTTCGTTATATATACTGTTAAATGGTATTGAGCGTTTTTTTATCGAAAAAATCAGAGTCAATACACTTTATCATATTGGTAGTTTTGGTTTTACCCAAGCTGAATTAATTTCAACAATTTTCATAGTTTTAGGAATTTGTGGTATCTTTTATTTTAGAAAAACGGAACAAAATAAAAAACTTTCAAATATATGATCAGAGCAATTCTCATTTTTCACATTGTATTGTTGTCTATAAATGGATTTTCGCAGGTAACCAATATTTCTGCTAAGAAATTAAAAACCTCTAAATATGCCGGATTATATGCCTATGGCAAAAATGTGGAACATGAAAAAGTAGGAACCATTATCATATATCCGGATACCGACAGCACTGTACTATTCTATTTTGAATCAAACACAGGTCCTTCTGCTTTTACAATGGGCGAATATTACGGGCGTGTAAAAATTCTAAATGGTATTGGCGTTTTAAATACCAAGCTGGCAAATTCAGAAAAAAGTTGTCAATGGAATTTTGCGTTTTCAAAAAAAACAGTACTGATACAAGCCATAAATAATGCAAACGACTGCGGATTTCCAAAAGGAATTTCGATCGATGGAAATTATAATCGTCAAATTAAAGGCATTATTGAAGAATGCCTAGGGCTGCATGGTGACGCCATTAATTTTGCAGCATTAAAGCCGGAAACATACAATAAAAAATAATCATTCCTTTCATTATAAACCAACTGTTTTTACGTATCCTACAAAAACAGTTGGCTACCGTAAAAGCACATACCGCTTATTCGATTAAAACAACCGTTTAATAGTTACACTCCTCATAATTTCATTATTTACCTCAATAGCAGTAATTTGCACCGTTTTTTAAAAACTTGTTAACAGGCGTCAAAACTTGTTTTCAAATAATCTAAATTAGCCAGTATTCAAACAAACCATTATCATAAGGAGTATCCGAAAATCCATAAGAGTAGGACAACAACTAAACAAAACAAACAAAATGGATTCACAGAAAGTAGACATGTTTATCATGGCCAATGGAAAATTTTTTGAAAGTCACGAAGTGCCTGTAATCAGAGATCGATTACTGGCATTAGATGATTCAAAATGGAGTATTGTTCAAACCTTGCAATTTAAAGATCCTACAACCAGTTTAATTGTTTCTTTAATAGGTGGGCAATTGGGAATTGACAGATTTATAATTGGCGATACAGGTCTTGGAATTGGTAAACTAATTACTTGTGGTGGATTTGGAATTTGGGCAATTGTTGACTGGTTCATGATTATGGGTGCAACACGCGAAAAAAACATGGCGAAACTTCAAACTGTTATTTAGTAATGTTCTCTAATAAAAGAAAGATTTACTTGGTTATACTTACAGGTTGCTTAACAGGGTATATCTGGCTGTTTTTAAATGCAACATCCACAGTACTTCAAAAAACGGAGACCAGTGTTTGCATTATGAAACATGCAACGGGTATACCCTGCCCTTCCTGTGGATCTACGAGATCAATACTAGCGATTTTGCAAGGAAATTTTTCGATGGCACTACATTGGAACCCATTGGGTTTTCTTCTCATTATGGGCTTATTCGGTTTACCGCTGTGGATTTTATATGATATGATAACAAGAAATACATCTTTTATTGGTTTCTACAAAAAGATAGAAACAGGGTTCAAGCAAAAAAAAATTGCCATACCTGCCATCATCTTGATTTTATTAAATTGGTATTGGAACATTCATAAAGGCTTATGACAACATCTAATTTTACTTACGAGCCAGGGGAACATGAAGCGGAGAAAGCTTCAAACAGTTACCTCATGTCTCTTATTGTAGTAATGGTAGGCTTACCATTGCCCATCTTAAATCTTTTAGCCACCTTTTTTTTCTATCTGGGAAACAGAAAAGGAACCTACTTTGTTCGCTGGCACTGCACACAAGCCCTGCTTTCACAGGTTTCTCTTTTGTTTATGAATAGTTTTGGTTTTTGGTGGACCATCTCTATTATTTTTGGTTCGGAAACCATCGATGTTAGCTACATTTCTTATATACTAACGGTCCTAATCTTCAATGTTGTCGAATTCTTTGCAACCATGATTACCGCCATAAAAACACGTAAAGGTATTCACGTAAAATGGTGGCTTTATGGAGATGTAACCAATTTAATTTGCAAACCTTAATATGAAAACGATATTTTTAAAACTCTTTGCTCTCTTCGTCTTGTTTTTTGGAACATGGTTCTTACTTCGTCAGGTAGACTGGATAACTATTTTTCATGTAAAACAATTAACCAAAACAACAGAAGAAAAATTAGGGGATTTTATCTGGGAAACGCAGGGTGCAACTGAAAATGAAATCAAAAGTAAGCGTATAATAAATAAAGTAGACTCGATCATTACGAGGATTTGTAATGCCAATAACATTGACAAAGAGCAAATCAAATTACACGTGGTGAGCAGTAAAGACATCAATGCATTTGCACTACCAGACCGACATTTAGTTGTATACACACAATTAATTTTAGATTGTGAAAATTCAGAAGAGCTGAGTGGTGTGCTCGCACATGAAATTGCGCATATGGAACTAAACCATGTGATGAAAAAAATAACACAAGAAATTGGTTTGTCACAATTATTATCCGTTACCAATGGTAAAGACCTTAAAGTTGCGAAAGAGCTGGCAAAACTACTTTCCTCTAGTTCCTTTAGCAGGAGCCTCGAACAGGAAGCTGATTTAAAAGCTTGTGAATATCTTATCAATGCCAACATCAACCCAACAGGGCTTGCGAGTTTTCTATTTCGTTTGTCAACAAAGGAACCATCCATTCAGCACCATCTTACATGGGTTAGTTCACATCCGGAATCGGTGGAACGTTCTACTTATATTACGGAACAAGTAAAAGAAAGAGAAAAGGAAATTCATGAAAAAACTGTTTTAACGGAAACCAGTTGGAAGAAGCTGCAAGCGGATGTTAAAGAAGAAAATAATGAACAATGATTTAAAGTTTTATCATTGATCATAATTTTTCGTCATAGGATACATCCAATGAATTAATTATAACTGTTCCATTTCCGAAAGCAAAAAAATTAGTGTATATTAGCTTATACACCATTGCTTTTACATAATGGAATTTATCGTCCCCAGGAATTTTTTTCTCAAGCTCGCCTTTGTATTTGGTTTAATCTTTCTTCTTTATGGCTATTTATGCAGATTAATTGGCATTTATTTTTTCTGGGAAAGTAAATCCATTGGCTGGTTCTTAATGCTTCTTGCATTGATGGGATTAATCAGAAAGCGCATCCGAAAAAAGAGAAAAGAAAATCCAAATTATAGAGCGTTTGCTGAAAAACTAGGAGTTAGTGTTATTGTATTTTCACTATTACTGAAAATTGCTGTCTTTTTTCTGGTTTCTTCTTCAGCCGTATTTGCCGATGCAAAAAATTTCTTATTAGCCGATTCCGTTACAACTGCTGAGTTAGGTCCCATCAAAAGCTTTTCTGTAGTACCCTGGGGAGGTATGGCAAGGCCAATCGATTCAACCGGAACCCACGCAACAACAACAATCATCCTGATTGTCAAAGGAGAAAAAAAATACAAACAATTAACACTTTCACTTTACAAATTGCCCGAGGAAGAAGTATGGAAAGTGTTGAGTATACAAGGATTGGATGATCAAAACTAAATAACCAAGCTATTCCAGGTATTGCATTGTACAAAAAAGTAGGTATACTTGCAAAATGAGACCACCTGAAAATATTGAACTCGTAAAAGGAGAAATCGCTGATTACTGGTATAGCCCGGAAGGTATTTTATATGCTTATTCAAAAAGTCCAAAACGCTCCGTAAAAAACATCTCTGAAAATATTGCACTTGTAAAACAAATAACCGGCAACAAAACCGTTCCCTTATTGATTTATCTAAGTAATTCACCGGTTCCGGATAAAGAAACACGTAAATTTTCGACAGAACAATTGCCAACTGTTTACAAGGCAATGGCAATGGTTTCAAAACCGGGGCTTGCTCAACTAATTATGGGTGTACTATTTAAGCTTAAGCCCTCTCCCATTCCTATAAAATCTTTTACAAATGATGAGGAAGCAAAGGAATGGCTGAAACAATTTATATAGAAATACGTATTTAAAAAACTCGATTTTTATGTGCTGTCTTGTTTTTATACATCAAATCCAATGTGAAAAAATAATATGGAAACACTTAATCAGCCAACACTTTGGCGCCTTTATACCAATACATCATTTCGCAGGGAATTTCTTTTTGATAAAGAAGAGTTTTATCAAAAATATAATATTCCTGTTGACATTGTTCATTTCTTAAATGACACCTCTGCACATGAGCTTGCTAATTATGCAGAAACCTTATTGATGGAGCGAATGAACAATGTAAAAAAACTATTACCGTTAACCTTTAAATTAATTGGAAAAGATATCCATGTTTTCTTTTTAAAATTTTGTGATTCCAATTCCCTTCATGGCACCCATAAAAAAGAAAACGATGCTCCCTTATTTATTTTATACTTGTTAAATAGCAGAAGGCTTGCATTAAATTTTAGAAATAATATATATGCAAGGTCTATTTTATTGTTTGAGCAGGATCAATTGATGCTTTCCAAAGCAGAAAATGCACACAAGGGTAATTATCCACATCATTATATACCCAACCCACAAGCTGTTCGGTTTTACAGAAGGAGAAGAAGAAGAGGAATATCCGTACAACAATTTCCGGGAAGTGCCAGATGGATGCGTTCAACAAAAAAGAATGCACACAAGGATAGAAAAAAATACATTACTCCGTTTCTTTCAGAAAGGCACTCTCCGTAATATTTTTATCGTTTTTATAAAAATAAATTCCTCCCCAGCTATATTCTTCTTTCCGATAGAGGTATTCCATACCACTTGTTTTTACAGTAACAAATGTAATTTTTAAACGATCCTTTTGTACGATACGCTC
>DAORKB010000133.1:0-9433 GCA_035439365.1 Bacteroidia bacterium | reverse complement strand
TTCATCGGTCATCACATTTGTGTTCCGAAAGAAGGTGTTGCCATTCATATCAATGCATTTAATTTTCCGGTGTGGGGAATGCTTGAAAAAATTGCTGTTAATTTGCTGGCTGGCGTCCCTGCAGTTGTGAAACCGGCAACGGTTACCTCTTTCCTGACAGAAGCCGTAGTTAAGGAAATTGCAGCATCCAATATTTTACCTCCCGGTGCATTGCAATTAATTTGTGGCAGTGCCAATGGCATACTGGATTTTATTCAGTCGCAGGATGTGGTCACGTTCACCGGATCGGCCAGTACAGGGATGATGCTAAAATCCCATCCTCGCCTGGTTAGCGAATCAGTACCATTTAACCTGGAAGCCGATTCATTGAACTGTTGTGTATTGGGATTGGATGTAACACCAACCAGCCCTGAATTTGAAATTTTCATCAAAGAAGTTCAGCGGGAGATGACAACAAAAGCCGGTCAGAAATGTACGGCTGTTCGACGCATCATCGTTCCCGAAAAATTAGTGGAAGATGTTCAAATTGCTTTGGGAAAACGTTTGGCACAAGTCATCATAGGCGACCCTCAAAAAGAAGGTATTCGCATGGGGGCATTGGCGGGCAAGTCACAGCTTAAAGAAGTAACTGAAAAAGTGGTGCAATTATCCAAGACACAAGAGATTGTTTATGGAGATTTAAACAAATTTGAAGTTTCCGGTGCTGATAAAGATAAGGGAGCGTTTATCCCTCCTATCCTTTTCCTAAATAAAAATCCGTTTACGTTTACAGATGTTCACAACGTAGAAGCCTTCGGTCCGGTAAGCACCATCATGCCTTACAAAACAACTGACGAAGCTGTTGAATTGGCTAAAATGGGAAAAGGTTCACTCGTTTGTTCCATCATTACTAATGACGATAAGATTGCAAAAGAATTTGTGATTGGAGCCGCCTGCATGCACGGTCGTATTTTAGTTTTAAATGCTGCTTGTGCGAAAGAAAGCACCGGCCATGGTTCTCCTATGCCTTTGCTAACACACGGTGGCCCCGGACGCGCCGGAGGTGGCGAGGAAATGGGTGGTAAACGTGGCGTGTTTCACTATTTGCAACGCACAGCTATACAAGGTTCTCCGACTATGATTAGCAAAATTTCCAATAACTATCAATATGGTGGTGATTATATACAAACCGATGTTCATCCATTTAAACGTCATTTTGAAGAATTGCAGATCGGAGAAACCATCATTACAGCTAAACATACTGTTAGTGAAGCAGATATTGTCAATTTTGCCAATGTAAGTGGCGACAATTTTTATGCACACATGGATGCTACCTCGCTTGAAGGCACCATTTTTACAGGTCGTGTTGCTCATGGCTATTTTGTATTATCAAAAGCTGCCGGGCTATTTGTTGACGCTAAGAAAGGTCCTGTTCTTTTAAACTATGGACTGGATGAGTGCCGCTTCGTAAAACCTGTTTATCCTGGCGCCACCATTGGTGTTCGATTTACTTGTAAGGAAAAAATTGACCAGGAGAAACGAACTCCCGACGATATAGCCAAAGGAATCGTGAAATGGCTGGTGGATGTGTATGATGAGACCGGTGAAACTGTTGCTATTGCTACAATTTTGACGATGGTAAAGAAAAAGAACCAGGAGTAGGTATTAAAGTTACCAAATTGTTAATAACGAGGCTTGAATACAAAGAACAAACACCTCTTTTTCAATAACATACAATGAAAAATACGCTATTCACAGCTACCTGTGTATAAAAATCCCCTACAAATTGTTTATAATATTTATCGATACTATAATGATTTTTATCTATAAAATTATACTTTTTGAAGAATATTTTACTTATCTCGTTCTTCCACACCAGGAAGCTTAACTTAATTTTTGTAACTTTGATGGCATCAAATTAATAAAAACATGTTTGAGATATTAAAAAGTTTTGAGTCAAAGTATGGTCACCTTAAGAAAAAGGGGTTGACAATTGAAGGATTGGCAATGGTAGACGTAAAAAAGAAAAAACATGTTATTAAAATCAGCCGTCCGTTGATTTTTGATAACCGTTTACTACCAAAGAAATTTGAGGGCTTAGATGTAAAAACCAATATCAAATTAAACGATGATCTTCCTACAGAATTTAAAGTAGATCGCAGTCAACCAGACTGGCATAAAAAGCAATACATCTGGGCTCCAGAGCGTTTTGTAAAATACGTTGAGCGTTGTGAAAAAGAGATTAAATCTCAATTAAACAGCCCTCAAATGAGTAAAGAAGAAGTTTTGGACGCTTTGTGTTTTGGGAATTTTGAAGAGCACAGACAAAAAAGCATACAACTTATTAAGGAAGGTAAATTACCTGCCTATTGCGAGAACTAATATTATAAGTAAGGTTAAACATTAGTTATTAAAGGATCCTGCGGTTTCGTAGGGTCCTTTTTTAGTTTGTATTCAATTGACTTATTACATATAACTTATTTAATTTTCATTTTGTTTTATTGAGTACAAAATGTCCGCGTCAACATATTACTTTGCATCAACCAAGTAATAAAAAAATGACAAATTCCGATATCCTATCAAATCCCGACGAAGTGTTGATGAACAAAATATTTATGATTCGTGGTTATAAAGTAATGCTAGACGCAGACCTTGCCGAATTGTATTCTGTAGAGAATAAACATTTAAAACGTCAGGTCAAAAGAAATATCGATCGATTTCCTGAGGATTTTATGTTTGAATTAACAACCATAGAACAAGATGCTTTAAGGTACCAATTTGGCACCTTAAAAAGAGGCGAACATTCAAAGTATACCGCATTTGCTTTTACTGAACAAGGCGTAGCCATGTTATCAAGTGTATTGAATAGCAAACATGCTATTCAAGTAAATATCCGAATAATGAGAATATTTACACAACTAAGACAAATGTTATTTGATAACACAGAACTTAGGTTAGCCATTGAAGAAATTCGAAGGAAGACGGAGAACAACACAAAAAATATTGAGGTTGTTTTCAAATATCTTGATGAGTTAATTGAAAAAAAAGAAAATCCCACACCTATGGAAGCAGTAGGTTATAAAATCTCTCCAAAGAATCGGATTTAGTGCCGTTTATTTAAGCCTACATTTTTTTATTATATTCGCAACGCCTTTTAAATACTAAAGCACTCTCTATCGAATTACATTAATTACATCAACATGCAGGGACACATTCTATCTAGCCTTACGAACGGCATTGCCACCATTACTTTCTTTCATCCACAAAGCAATTCCATGCCTGGAACGCTTCTAAGAAAACTTGCTGAAGAGATTACAAAAGCAGGAAATAACAAAGACGCCAAAGTGATTATTTTAAAAAGTGAGGGAGATAAAGCATTCTGTGCAGGTGCTTCCTTTGATGAATTAATTGCGATCAACGATTTGGAAACGGGAAAAGTTTTTTTCTCAGGGTTTGCCATGGTCATTAATGCCATTCGTAAAGCCCCTAAATTTGTTATAGCGAGGGTTCAGGGTAAAGCTGTTGGTGGTGGTGTTGGTATTGCTTGTGCTGCAGATTACACAGTCGCTGTAGAACATGCCGCTGTTAAATTAAGTGAGCTTGCTGTTGGTATTGGACCGTTTGTAGTTGGACCTGCTGTGGAGCGAAAACTGGGAAGTGCCGCATTCACATCACTTGCGATCAATGCAACGGAATGGCAAACAGCCGATTGGGCAAAAGAAAGAGGGATGTATACAGCCGTTTATCACACCGTAAGTGAAATGGATAAAGAAGTAGAACGTCTTGCGAAAACACTTTCAGGTTCCAATCCGGAAGCAATGGCGGAAATAAAAAAAATTGCCTGGGCAGGAACCGACCATTGGGATACCCTATTAATTGAACGTGCTGAAATAAGCGGTAGACTTGTACTTTCCGACTTTACAAAAAATGCCATCAATTCGTTTAAATCAAAAGGATAAACGCTCAAAGCGTTTACCCTTTTCACTTTCGTTTTTAATTGTGTCCGGCATTTAAAAACAAATTCCTAATTTCTAAAAGAAGCATATTTCTCTTTTGCCTTTTCGGTATAATCAGAAACATTCTCCATGTATTTTTCATACTTGCTGCGAGCTTTGTCAATGTAATCCGAAGTTGTGTCCAAATTATCCTTAAACGAATCGATCAGATCTTCGAATTTTTCTTTTAGATCTTCGCTTACATCTTTTCCTTTTCTTAACAGCTTACGCTGTGTTCTTTTCCCCTTATCAGGTGCAACAAGAATACCTACCACTGTTCCTACGGCAATACCTGCCAATAAACTATATGCTATTTTTTTCATGACGATAAGAATTAGTTGTTTGACTTGATTTGATAATGTTTTCACCTGCCGAGATCAACGAGTCAGAAATCCAATCAATTGCCTGCATGTTTTTGACAATGTATTTCCGGCTTCTGTGCCCGATAAGTTTGTCTTTTATTTTTTTCAAGCTTACTGTGTTATACATGCTATTTAAATTGTATGCTGTTAAACATTTGATCCACGGATCAGTCTTAATAATACTGCGATGACGGCTATCACCAAAAGAATATGAATAATTCCTCCTGCTTGAAAACCGACAAAGCCAATTGCCCAGGCTATAACTAAAATTACGGCGATGATATAAAGTAAATTTCCCATTAGTTCTAAAAGTTTTAATTTATTATAGTCAATTTCATTTGCTTATAATCACTATATAAAATACCCTACCAAAAAATAAAAACTACAAAACCAATTGAATTAACTAGTGTTTTCAACACTTTTGAAAGAATCATTAAAATTTATAACTGGGGTTAAAGGGGAAACAAACTCTACAATTGCATGCCCATCTTAACAGCAGTGGTTCTTTTTTTAGCTAACTTGCACGTTATTTTAAATACTTAAAGTATGCTTACAAACAAATTAAATCGCTTTTTAAAGATTGGCCTTGCAGAAGGTATATCGTTCATATTGCTGGTAGGAATTGCAATGCCTTTAAAATATGGAGCAGGAATTTTACAACCTGTGCGTGTTGTGGGAATGCTGCATGGTGTTCTTTTTATCTTATATGGTTTGCTTTTACTACAAGTTACCATTAGTTACAAATGGTCGATATGGAAGGCTATTGCAGCCTTTTTGCTTTCCTTTGTTCCATTTGGGACTTTTTTTCTGGAAAGATTATTAAAGGAAGAGATTATCCATATACGCTCAGGTCAAATAAATCAATAAGCACTTATGAAAGCGTTATTAACCGGATTGGTTATTTTTATTTATACATTTCAGGCTCCCTATGCCAATTCAATCGTAATTGAACATGTAGGTCTAATCGACAAACCTATTCCTACGATTAAAATTACTGACGATCAAACGGACACCCTATCTGAAAACAAACGTTTTTATAACAAATGTGCTATTGATAAAGGAGCATACCTGAGTTTAAGAAGCACAGCTTCCTTTGCACAAGGCAATATTCTAAAGAACAAGTATGACTATGGCACATTCAAGCTGAGTATTATTGACAGAGGCATGCTTTACAAACAATATTTCCTTGACAGAAAAAAAGCGATCCTGTTATTTGATAACCTGATTCGTGACTTGAAACAAAAAAATGGCAGTAAACAACTAATATCTTATCTTGAAGCGAACAAGAAACGTATTAATTATTAGGTCGACAACCCGATCTTCACACTCTTATTTTTTATCTTTTCACTTTTAATTGATTTTAGCAATCCCTCTACACGGTTACGTTTAACGGCTACGTATGCCGCGTGATCCAACACCTCTATCAACCCCAGCTCATCCTTTTCCAACTTTCCCTTTTGCAGAAACAAACCAACAATATCCATTTTATTGATCTTATCTTTTTTACCCGCTGCAACATAGACAGTACACCAGATAGGGTTTTCAGGAAGCTTTTGTTTTGCCGGTATGGTTTCAGCAATTGCTTTTTCCTTTATAAAAGCCGGCACATATTCTTTTTCTCCTAACAGTAAATAAGCTGTTCCACTTGCCTGCATACGTGCCGTTCGTCCGTTCCGGTGAATAAATACATCTTCTGTCGCCGGTAATTGATAATGAATGACATTTTCAATTTCGGGAATATCCAATCCACGTGAAGCCAGATCTGTTGTTATCAATAAGCGTGTACTTCCGTTTCTAAACTTAATAAGTGTTTTCTCCCGCTCATCTTGCTCCAGGCCCCCATGAAATATTGCATGTTCCACACTTTTGCTTTTCAGCAAATCGCTGATGCGCCCAACAGCTTCGCGATGATTGCAGAAAACAATGGAAGATGAATGACCTAACTTACCTATCAGATTAACAAACACGTCTAATTTATCTGCATTTTCCGCCTGAACTGTCTTTAATTGAAGAGTTACTGATTTATTATTTTTCTCGAGAAAATTTAATGTTGAATATTTTTTTATACCTGTGAAATCCGGAAGGTCTGTAAGGTTGGTTGCTGAAGTAAGCATACGGGTTTTCAAATTTGTTAACGACCCGATGATAAATGACATGTCTTCTTTAAAGCCAAATTCCAATGCTTTGTCAAATTCATCCAATACAATTAATTTAATCGTAGCTGTATGAACATATTCATTTCGAATGTGAAAAGCGAGTCGCCCGGGTGTACCTATTAAAACAGCCGGTGCATGTTCCAGGTTTTGTTTTTCAATTTTTGTGGAGTGACCACCATAACAGCAGTTTACTTTTAGCCCTGTTTTCATCTGCTTAAACACCTGCTCAATCTGCAAACCCAGTTCACGCGACGGAACAACGATTAATGCCTGTATTCCATCCTTCTCCTCCTGTACATGTTGCAACACAGTTAATAAAAAGGCTAGCGTTTTACCGGATCCTGTTGGAGAAAGTAATACAACATCCTCTTTTTTACTGCTCGCCTCAACAACGGCTTCCTGCATTTTATTAAGTGCAGTAATTTTTAAATTGTGTAGAATTTTTTGCGTTGTGATCATTTCTGTTTTTTTGCGAAGGTAGCTCTAATCCAGGAATTCTCCCTTTGTGCTGATAACTAAATAATAATAACTTTGTTAACCATAACAAACAAAACGATCTGAAATGACAAAATTATTTTCCTTATTTATAGCAATAACCTTATTCGGATGCTCTACAGTTCACTTTGATCACCCCATGCCCCAACAGGGGAATAAAATAAAAAATTTTCAGGATCTATCGGGAACCTATTCGTTTATAGATACAACCTTTAAAACGAAAGATGAGGTTTATTACAACGCCACATTTTATAAAGATGCCTATAAAAAAAGGGATTCCATCACACTCATTTCAGGGATTATTTATTTTGAGGACCAACAAATGGGTTATAAATTTCATTTAAAGACATATTACAACCTGAATAAGGTGGATACCACCCATCTGATTGCGGATCATAAAAAAGCGAAAAAAACAATTGAAAAGAATTACCTGATTTTCGAGGAGGACCATGCAGATACCTTAATTAATCTGGCAAAGAAAGATGAACTCAAAATGTTTAATGGTAATTATTATTTAAATAAATATGAAAAGGACAATCAATGGGATGTATTTCAGGTATCGTTGAAGGAGGATGTTCTTTATTTAGGAATTACGAATGCTCAGGATAATAAAGACCTTACAAATTACACGATTCGGAGCAACAAAATTTTGTCTGTTGTTCATATGGAAGATGACATCTTTTCAAATTATACCAAGAGTGGTGGATTCAAAACACGCCTTACGTTTAAAAAACATGGAACCAGCCATTAAACTCCAACCTAAACCTTTTTTAATTTTTTACGTATAACGAATCACAAAATATTATTTTGAATTATTTATTTTATTTGGAATTTAAAATATATAAATATACATTTATGCATTATTTAATTGTGTTTAAATAATCATTGACCGTATTTTCTATTTATTTTAACTTTTAAATGCGAATATTATGTCACTAACTATGACAACTAGCAAGCGAAATACTGATTCAATCATTGCTGAAAGCATTCTGCTGAAAGCATTTGAGTTGATGTGTACCGCTAAATCCATGGCTGAGTTGTACGAAGAGAACAAAGAAGTGGCAGCCAAATATGTGCATGCTACTTCGCGTGGACATGAAGCCATTCAGCTTGCTGTAAGCATGCAATTAAAATCCCAGGATTATCTTTCAGCCTATTACCGCGACGATTCCATGTTATTGGGAATTGGTATGAAGCCATACGAATTGATGTTACAATTACTTGCAAAAAGAGATGATCCTTTTTCTGCAGGACGCACCTATTATTCTCACCCTAGCTTAAGAAGGGATGATATGCCAAAGATCCCCATGCAATCGTCCGCTACCGGAATGCAAGCCATTCCAACAACGGGCGTAGCCATGGGAATTCAATATTTAGAACAACAAAAGTTGTTACCCGATTACGATGGTGAAAATCCTATCGCAGTTTGCTCTCTAGGCGACGCCTGCATCACAGAAGGGGAAGTATCAGAAGCTTTTCAAATGGCGGTTCTGAAACAAATGCCCATCCTTTATGTGGTGCAGGATAATGAATGGGATATTTCTGCACATGCCCGTGAAATTCGTGCACAAGATGCAACCGACTATGCTAAAGGGTTTAAAGGATTAGAAACCCGAACCATTGATGGAACTGATTTTTATAAATCCTATGAAACAGTGCGTGAAGTTATCGCGATCATTCGTAAAGAACGTCGCCCCTTTTTAATTCATGCAAAAGTTCCTTTGTTAAATCACCACACTTCCGGTGTTCGTAAAGAATGGTACCGTGATGATCTGGAAGAAGCACAAAAACGGGATCCCTTTCCAAAATTTCGCAATCAGTTATTGGCAAATGGATTTGATTCGGATGTGTTAATCGCGATTGAAAAAAATGCGAAACAGCAAGTGCAATCTGATTATGAAAAAGCATTACAAGCAGAAGATCCAAGACCAGAAGATTTATTTGATCATGATTTTGCACCAACTCTGGTTACAGAAGAAAAAGGAGTTCGTGCTCCCAAAGGAAAAGACAAAACCGTAATGGTGGATGCCGCCTTGTTTGCCATACGTGAACTGATGCAAAAACATCCGGAATGTTTATTATACGGACAAGATGTGGGAAGCCGCCTGGGTGGCGTGTTCCGCGAAGCTGCAACACTTGCGCAACTGTTTGGTGATAACCGTGTTTTTAATACACCCATCCAGGAAGCTTTTATTATTGGCAGCACCGTAGGGATGAGCGCAACAGGCTGCAAGCCGATTGTGGAAGTTCAGTTTGCCGATTACATCTGGCCGGGGCTTAACCAGTTATTTACCGAAGTGAGCCGTTCGTGCTATTTATCAAATGGCAAATGGCCGGTAAGCTGCATCATTCGTGTTCCGATTGGCGCATATGGCAGTGGTGGTCCTTATCATTCATCCAGTGTTGAAAGTATACTTGCAAATATCAGAGGTATAAAAATATGTTA
>DAORKB010000132.1:0-9441 GCA_035439365.1 Bacteroidia bacterium | reverse complement strand
AAGGAATCTCAAAATTTTAGCATTCTTACTTGAGATACCTTATTATATTTGTGATATGGAACCTGAAGTTTATATCACTTATTACTCCTCACCTGTTGGTCTACTTGAAATATCAGGGAACGATGATGGTATTTTTGGGGTTCATTTCGTAGATGTAAAAAAGAAAGCTTCTAAAGAGATTCCAGCCTGTATAAAAGAATGCGTCTATCAATTAGATGAATATTTCAAAGGTATACGAACTGAATTTGGTGTAAAACTGAACCCTAAAGGAACTGCATTCCAACAAAAAGTATGGACACACTTATTAAATGTTCCGTTTGGCAAAACCGCCTCCTACCTTGATATTTCAAAATTGCTTGGTGATGCAAACGCCACACGTGCAGTAGGAAATGCAAATGGCAGCAATCCGATTGCTGTGATTGTTCCTTGTCATCGCATTATTGGTACAAGTGGTAAGTTAGTGGGTTATGCAGGCGGAATTAAAAAGAAAGAGTGGTTGCTTGAACATGAACGAAATATTCTTCATGGTAAACAGACGAAGTTGTTTGATATGTAATAAAAACTCAAGATTTTCAACTTAACAAAAAACCTCCAAGGTCTTTCTGCGTAAGCCGAAACTTTGCGTAGGCTTAAAGACCTTGGAGGTTTTATTTCAAGGGCCTACCGCGTAGGCCGTAGCTTTTCAACCTACGCTAAAGCTTCAGTTGACGAGGAGCGGAGGTTTACTCCAGTTTCAATACCCAGGCATCTTTGTACTCCATTTTAAACTTAACTAATTCCGTCTCAGCATCCATTTGTTTATCAAATCTGTTTGCTAACACGTAATATGTTTTTGTTTGAGCATTTTGTATGATCTGGGTTTTATTATAACCTTTTATCAAATTCGCATTTTTAAATTTGTTTGCATTCTCTTTATTGTTGAAGCTACCAATAACAATGTAATAGCCACCCATAACTGCCAAGCCATTTTCTTCAACAAATGTATGACTCGTAGAAGTACGCATCAAATTCTCCGTTAAGTTAGGTTCATGCGATTTTTTGGTTGTATCCTGATCAAATCTTCCATTCCCGATTCGCTCTGTTTTCATTTGCGCCAACTCCGCTTTTATACGTTGTAGTTCTGCTTCATTCGTATCTGCTTTTGTTTTTAATGTTTGAAGCGCTTCATCATATGCTAAATCGGATGGTTTCTTCGGCGTTGCTCCATCTTCTTCTTCTTTTGCCAAACCTGCATCTTTTGGCGCATGGCTTCCAAAGCTAAATCCAAGCAACAATTCAGATGAACCGCCTACATACGATTTTACATTGCTAATTCCAAGGTCATATGCATAACCAACACTTAAGCCTTTAAATCGTACGCCAGCACTAATTGCCACGGCATTGTTGCTATGGTAAGTCGCACCGATCCAACCAATTTTTTTCCAATCCAATATCAGATTTCCATCATATTGAATATCCGAATTTTCGTAATATCTAACCATTACCAATGGGTATAGGGTTATTTGTTTCTCTTTTACAATATCAATAACATATTTCACGGATCCCAGGTAACTGCGTTCCAGTTTATAAGAAGCTTCTTTACCATCTTTCGAATCATATTTAATTTTATTTGCAAATAATTGAGGAACAGCTGCACCTATTTCCAATTTTTTCCATCGATAAGCCATTCCAAAATCTGCACTGAAAATGGTTCTGCTTTGTGTTCCCATTGATAAATACGGATCCTCTGTATCGCGTACAACAACTTTTGAAAAATCAATTCGATTGTTAATCACACCAACAGCCAATCCAAATAACAAGTTATTATCATCATCATTTATTTTTAATTTGTAAGAATAATTTACAAATGCTCCTATTCGGCTCATGATATCCGTAACATCGGAATTTAGGTTTAAGCCTAAACCAATATTTTTTGCCTGGATGGGTCCATCAACTGTCAAATAACTTGTTTGAGGTGCACCGGCAACACCGGTCCATTGAGAACGATGGGTTAAAAAAGCATTCACCTCTTCTTTGGTTCCTGTTAAAGCCGGATTCGTCACAAACTGATTGTTATAGTATTGACTGCTTAATGGCATTTGTTGCGCAAGTGCCGTTCCTGTAGATAAAAGCAGTACAAATTTTATAATTGAATTCTTCATAAGACGTTTGTTTTTGTAATAAAACCTTTTCAAAAATTAGTTTATAAATTAACTGCTATTTACTTTGACCTAATATCGTTATTGCTCCTTTCAAGCTTTTTGAAGAACCTGCGAATTTGACAACATAATAATAAGTTCCATCAGCCAGTTTTTTTCCATCCTGTGTTCCATCCCATTTATTATCATAAGAAGAGGAGGTATAAACTTCTTGTCCTTGTCGTGTTAAGATGGTAACTTGTGTATTTGGATAATTTTCGATGTTCTCAATGATCCACGTATCGTTATAACCATCTCCATTCGGTGTCATCATATTGGAAATAACCACGTGGTAGTCATTCAACACTTCAATTTCTGTTGAATCAATTGCGATACATCCATTCACATCAGTTGCTAGTACATTGTAAACAGTTGTTTCAAGTGGCGATGCAATTGGGTTTTGTACAGAAGGGTCGTTCAAACCTACAGACGGATACCAACTCCAGGAAATGATAGTACTGCTGGTTGTTGGTTTTAAAACAACTGATGTTCCAAGGCTAATGGCTGGATATTTTCCTACATTAACAAATGGCTGGCTAAATATCTGCACCTTAACCGAATCATTTGCTTTACAACCAGAAAGCGAATCTGTTACCGTTAATTTATAAGTTCCGGTTGCGTTTACAGTTATATCTTTTGTTGTGCTCGTCGTGTTCCACAAATACTTGTAAGTACCTGTACTACCCATTAAAGTAAGGTTATCACCAGCGCATCCATTAAATTTTCCAGTAGAGGATGTAATTGTTGCAGAAGGTGTCGCATTTACTTTCACCTTTACAATCAACGTATCCGAGCATCCTAAATTAGATGTTAATTGTAAACTTGCATCATATACACCACCTGCAGGGTATACATGTGTTGGGTTAGTCGATAAAGACATTCCTCCATCACCAAAATTCCAAACGGCATATAAAATTACACCAGAAGATATCGTTGATGTATTTTTAAATGTTGTTGCAATACCCTGACAAACGGTATCCGCTGTAAATACAGCCACCGGTGAAGGTATTAGAGAGATGGTTGATGCTGTTGATATTGCGGAGGCGCATTTCCCGCTTTGTACCACAGCTCTGTAAGCTGTTGTTTTTAAAATATTTGAATAGGTGTACGTTGATGTTGTATTTGCAATGGCTACCCATGTGGATCCACCATCTGTAGAAGCTTCCCATCTTAAAATGTTTCCTACGTAACCAGTTAATGTCAATGTTCCACTATTTGAACCTTCACATGCTCCAGCGCTTCCTGAACTTAATGAACCACCAACCGATACTGGATCCACTACTATTTTAGCTTGAGATGAGGTGTCAATATCACACGAACCATTTTGAACAATAGCCCTGTATGATGTTGTTTGTGTAAGGTTTGCATAAGCTAACGAATCTGTTGTATTTATGATAGCTGCCCAGGTAGCTCCATCATCTATGGATTTTTGCCATCCAAGAACATTTCCTTTGTATCCGATTAAATGAAGTGTATTTGAATTTGTGCCTGCACAAACAGTATCATTCTTAGAAACAGAACCTGCAACGGTATTCGGATTTATGAAAATGGTTCCGATTAACGAGGTATCTCTGCTACAAGATGTATATACAATTGCTCTAAACAATGTTGTATCTTTTATATTTGTGTAGTTTAACGTTGTCGTTGCATTTACAAGAGGTGTCCAGGTAGTTCCATTATCTGCTGAGGATTCCCAATAATCTACTGTCCCGGTTGAACCTGTTAATGTTAACGTTCCAATGTTCACAGTATCACAAAGTGTAGCGCTTGAAACCGTTCCTCCATTTGCAAGCGGATTAACCGTGATTGTTACATGCGCTGTTGTATCGGGTATACAATTACCATTTCTTACTTTTGCATGGTAAATGGTTGTTGTTGTCAGATTATTGTAAATCAATGAATCAGTGGTATTCACGATTGGTGTCCAGGTGGTTCCACCATCTGTAGATGACTCCCAGCTATCGATTATTCCAACATATCCTGTTAGTTGCAACTTCCCTGTGTTGGTTCCAGTACATACTGTTGCATTTCCGGTAAGGGTTCCAACAACAGGTTTTGGATTTACATAAACAATACCGGTAGCTGAAGTATCATTGCCACAAATACTTGTTGTTACGAATACTCTGTACCAGGTTGTATCTTTTAAATTGGTAAAGTTCAAGGTAGAGCTTGTATTAGAAATTGAGTCCCATGTCAATCCTGCATCTACAGAATATTCCCAACGTTGAATTGTTCCAACTGATCCAGCTAAAGTCAATGTTCCGTTGTTGGTTGTATCGCAGAAAGAAAGAGAGTTCAATGTTCCTCCATTTGGTAGCGGGTTCACTTTTAGATTTACGCTATTAGAAGTATCGGCTGTACAAACGCCACTTTTTACAATAACCCGATAAGCGACATCAGCTGTAATGTTTGTATATACTAATGAATCTGTAGTATTCGCAACAGTTGTCCAGGTGGTTCCGCCATTTGTTGATTGCTGCCACGCTGTAATTCCACCCACATATCCAGTAAGTTTCAATGTACCATTGTTGATACCACTACAAACGGTATCGCTTGAAGATAAAGTACCTGCATTTGTTAAAGGACTAATTGTTATTGTTGTAACCGATGACGTATCATTTCCACATCCTGCATTTCCAACAATTGCTCTTAATTGGGTTGTTAGCTTCACATTGGTGTATGAAAATGATGTTGTTGTATTAGCGATTGGCAACCATGTTGTGCCGCCATCTGTTGAAGATTCCCATTTTAATATTGGACCAACAGAACCAGTTAAAGTAATGGTTCCACTGTTAATGGTATCACAATAATCTACATTGGATGATAATGTTCCGCCATCAATTGGGTCCTCTACTTTTATAGTTGCAATACTTGAGTTAACACCATTACAATTTGAATTTTTAACAAATACACGATAAGAAGTTGTTGTCGTTAAATTCAGATACGGCTGTGTAGTGCTTGTATTACCTAATGTTAACCAGGTAACACCGTTATCAGTTGAAAATGCCCAATATTGGATTGTTCCTGTATGACCTGTTAATGTTAACGTGCCGCTATTGGCATTTTTACAAACTGTATCCGAACCGGAAAGTGTTCCTCCAACAGATACAGCATCAACCGTAATAATTGCAATCGAAGATGTATCAATAGAACATGCACCACTTTTTACAAGCGCTCTATAAAAAGTTGTTTCGGCAACATTTGTATAATTTAATGTGTTTGTTGTATTCACGATAGATGACCAAGTAGTTCCATTATCTGTAGAAGACTCCCATCTTTGAACTGTTCCGGTTTTTCCTGTTAATGTTACGGTTCCAGTATTGCTTCCACTACAAACGGTAGCATTACCAAGCACTGTACCTCCAACAGATAACGGATTTACAGTTAACGTAGCAACGGAAGAATTTGCTGTATTACAATTCCCATTTTTAACAACTGCTCTGTATAATGTTGTTGAGGTTATATTCAGATAATTGTACGTTGCAGTAGTATTCACAACTGTATTATATGTTACACCATTATCTGTTGAGTATTCCCAACGTACCACAGTTCCATTGTTCCCGCTTAAGGTTAATGTTCCTGAATTATTTCCATAACAAACATTTGTACTGGCAGAAATGCTTCCTCCAACAGATACAGCATCTACTCCAATTGTATCAATAGTAGAATTTGCGCTTGCACAAGCGCCATTCTGTACAACTGCACGATAATAAGTTGTTGCAATTAAATTGGTATACCCTTGAGATGTTGTTGTATTAACAATGTTGTTCCAGGTAACTCCGTCTGTTGAAGACTCCCAATGTTGAACCGTTCCAACATGCCCTGATAAAGTAATTGTTCCTGAATTGCTTCCACTACAAACTTGACTTTTAGGTGAAGTTGTTCCTCCAGAGGATCCTGAATTAACAGTAATTGTTGCTGCAGTAGAATTTAGTGCTGTACACGTACCGTTTTTAACATTCGCACGATACATAGTAGTGGCTGTTAAATTTGAGTAGCCTTGTGAGGTCGTCACGTTGGCAATGTTTGTCCAGGTTGTGCCTCCATTTGTTGAATATTCCCAGTATTGAATGGTACCTGTATGTCCTGATAAGGTTAATGTTCCTGTATTCGCGCCACTACAAACAGTTGCACTACTTGTTACAGATCCCGCAACGGTTGATGAACCAACCGTGACAGTTGCCATTCCCGCCCATTGTTGAGCACAACTACCACTTTGTATAAGCGCTCTGTAAGTGGTTGTGGTTACCAGATTTAAATAATTAAGTGAAGTGGTTGTGTTGGCTACATTTGTCCATGTGATCCCACCATTTGTTGAGTACTGCCAGCTTAAGACATTTCCAGTGTGTCCACTAAGTGTAAGTGTACCACTATTAGAACCAGAGCATACACTGCTGGCTGCTGGCAATATACTTCCTCCAACGGTTAACGGGCTAACTGTAATGGTTCCTGCTGGCGAAAATGCTGCATTGCAGGAGCCATTGGCAACCTGAACACGATATTGACGGGTGGCTGTTAAATTTATATAACCAATTCCAACTGTCGTTAACGCCGAATCGGTCCATGTAGCACCACCGTTTGTTGAATACTGCCATTTTAATATAGACCCTATCCTACCTCCACCGGAGGTGAGTGAACCACTGTTACCAGACACACAAACTGTTGTTGACCCGTTAATGGTGCCGGCAGCAGTGTTCTGATCAATGGTAATAATTGATACAGCCGAGTAAACAGGCGTACAAGCACCATTTTGAACCTGGGCACGATATCGTGTAGCAACGGTTAAGTTGTTATATGATTGCGTTGCGGATGTGTTTGAAATATTGATCCATGTACCACCACCATCAGTTGAATATTGCCAACCCAAAATACTTCCGGTGTAACCAGTAAGCGTTAAGTTACCACTATTACCACTGGTACAAACACTGGCAGGCGCTGTAATTGTTCCGCCAACAGAAGGAGAAATTGCATTTACGCTATATCCGGTATATGTATCATTACCCGGTGTAGGGTCGCCGGGAACAGAAACAGTTGCATCAAACGAATACGTTCCGGGAGAAGAAAGATTAGCTTTGGTTGTAAATGTATAGGTGTAAGAAGTGTTCTGAGGAATATTGGGAGCTGTAATCAGCTCTGTAACCGGTGCACCGCCATTAATGGTATACGAAACATTAAAGTTGGAGGTGATACTTCCTGGTCCATAATTAAAAATCTTTACTGTCACATTTTCAGTGGAAGTCAAAGAGCAGCCAGAAACAGGTGAGGTAAAACTTCCACTTGGTGCTGCAAGCGCGGCATCCTGTTGCCCTACTGAGAACTTACTAATCAAAACAAGTGATAGTAACGTAATTATTTTTTTCATAAATAAAATTTTGAATTTGAATAAATTTTCAGTATATTAATTCAATTTGAAATTTATACGAACAATAAATATCAGGGTTACGAATATGTTATAATTATAGTTAAATGCAATTCTAAGGTGTACTAATTGAGATGGGTAAAATTTTCCCATTCATAAAATGGTGTGCTTTTAAACAAAAATCTGAAATAAATGATGCCATTTCAGCGGCAGTTAAAGGTGCCTTATAGCCAGGAAAAGCCTCTTCCAGCATTTCCGTTTGAACCGCACCTAGTGCCAAACAATTAATCGAGATATTTTTCCCCTTCAACTCTTCTGCCAAACACTCTGTAACACAGATCAATGCAGCTTTACTTGAGCTATAGCCCGATAACCCGGCAAACTTTACACTTCCCTGCACACCTCCTATGCTACTTATATTAATAATATGAGAACGTTGTTGCCCAATCATTGCAGGAAGCAGCTCCTGAATAAGGCGCATCACCGAAAATACATTTACATTGTATACATATTCCAGCTCGCTTCTTTTAATATCCAAAAATGGTTTATTTAAAATTGCACCGGCATTATTTACCAATATATCAATGGAAGAAACAGTACTTAAAATTTGTTTTACACCTGCTGCCAATGAAGTGTCTTGCGACAGATCACAGGCTATAGGTATTACTTTACTTGCAGTATTCAGCTGTTTACAATCCTTCACTAATTCATTTAATTGATTGCCATTGCGCGAAAGAGCAAAAATTGTATGTTCCTTATTCATACAAAGTTGTTTCACTAATTCATATCCTATTCCTCTGCTCGTTCCTGTAATTACAATATTCTTCATAGTTTGTCTGAAATTTGATTCCAATCAAAGAAACCATTTTTTACTAACTTTACCAAGTCAATCCCCAAAAGATGAAAACGCGTCTCCTTATGTTAATTATTTGTGTTACCAGCTCGATGTGTTTCAATTCAGCTTATGCACAAGACAGTACCATGATCAGAAAAAATCCGTTAAAGCCTCGATTTATTGATCGTTTGTATACAGGAGGTAATGTAGGATTTCAAATCGGGAACGAAGCTTATGCAGAAATTTCCCCCATATTGGGTTGTCGTATCACAGACAAATTTTCGGCAGGTATTGGTTTCACGTATCAATATTATCGTTTCAAAAGTGCGCAGTATGAATTGGTGAGTAATGTTTTTGGAGGTAAAGTTTTTGGCAGGTATTTTTTCACGAATTACTTATTCGGCCATGGCGAGTTTGAACATTTAAATTTAGATGCATTTGATTTTTATCCGCAAAAAAGGAGAGTGGATGTAGAAAGCGTGTTGGCGGGTGGTGGTTATTTTCAGCGTTTTAGTGAAGCAAGCAATTCAGGTTTATTTGCCATGATACTTTATAATTTTACGGAGTCGGCTTATACGCCGTATTCAAATCCAATTGTGAGGATAGGATTTAATTTGGGGTTTTGAGGGTTACTCTTTTGAATAAATTACATTTACTCTTTTAACTATTATTTTATCTTTTCGATCGTTCGGACGATCGGGATTTGATTCATCATCCACTATATTAATTTTCTTCGTTAAAATAAAGCTTACTGTAAAAAAAGAAGTTGTAGGTAATCCGTTTTTTAAGGCAGGTACCCATTTTTTATTGGTTAGTAGAATAGCCTTACTAGCTGCCTTTACAGATGGTGATTTAACTTTGTAACTGCGGTCTGATAATAATACTGGATTAGAGACTTCTCCTGCTTCATTAATTGTAAATCGCATGGGTTATGGGTTCAGTCTCCAGCAGCACAACTTTTAAATATGCTTTTAACATTATTGACCCAAACACTTCTCACTACAATTACCTTATTCAGGACTATTCTATTCGTATTTGTTCACCAAGTTTTCTTGTAATGGACATATGTA
>DAORKB010000131.1:6715-9456 GCA_035439365.1 Bacteroidia bacterium | reverse complement strand
CCCCATTCAGAAAACCTGAATGATAATAGTTATGCGGTATTTCATACGTCCAGTATAAAAGATGCCTCTGCCATATTAAACGCATTAACTGATTCCATCTGCAACAAAAATTCAACAAAAAAAGATACTGTTCATTTTGGTGACTACGTCATCACCCATATTGAACAGGATAATTTATTACCAACACTCCTTGGCTGGCAATTTAAAAACATTACCAAAACGTATTTTACAACCATTGATGATTACATTGTAATTGGCAACTCCCCTGCTTCACTCACCCGGTTCATACAAGATTTTGAACACAACAAAACACTGGAGAAAGATAAAAATTACCGCTCCTTTATGGAAAATATATCAACCGATGCCACTATTTTTACCTATGCTTCCATACCTCGTTTAATTGGTAATGCTGCTAATATTTTAAATGAAGAGTTGGCTGCAGATGTAGCAAATCAACAAGAACGTCTACAAAAGTTTGATAAAATAGGTTTTCAATTTTCTACCAACAAGGGACTATTCTATAGCAGTGCCTGCATCAGTTTCAATGCAAAATACGGAACGGAACTGAAACCCGAATGGGAAACAAAAATTGATACTTCTTTTTCGTTCAAACCCTATCTTGTAAATAATTACAGAACCAATGCAAAAAATATTTTCCTGCAGGACGACCAGGAGAAATTAGTCTTGATAAACAACGAAGGAAAAGTAAGCTGGAAAAAACAAATCTACGATCCTATTCTCGGAAATGTATTTCAACCTGTAGCATCTAAAAATCCAAAGATGCAAATCCTGTTCAACACCAAAAACTATTTGTATAAATTGGATGAAAATGGAAGAGATGGCAAAGGTTTTCCAGTAAAGTTAAAAATACCGGCTACCAACCCGATGAATATGGTAACGTATGAAAAAAATGGTGAGCCCCGTATCTTTGTTGCGCTTGAAGATAAAACCATTCATTGCTTAACAACACTTGGTGATGAAGTAACCGGCTTTAAACGTTTAAAAACAGATAACCCGGTTACACTCCCTATTCAATACATTAAAGTAAATACGAAAGACTACATCTGCGCAATTGATGAAGAAGGAAAAATATACATCACCGATCGTCAAGGGGAGCCCAGACTTAAATTGAAGGAACGTTTTCCAGATGCTATTCATCAAGTATTTGTTGAGACAGGTGCGGATCTTGCACATACCTGGTTAATTGCTTGCGATACAACCGGTAAAGTGATTCGTATAAATTTAGAAGATACAAAAGAACAATTCCGTCTGAAACGTTTTGATACCCCTGTAAGCATGCAGCTTGCTGATATTGATCACGATGGGAAATCAGAATATGTTTTCTTATCTTCCAAAGAATTAAGTGTGTATGATTCCGAAAAAAAAGAACATTTTCATTATGCATTTACCGACCCTGTTCTTCCACAACCCTTGATTTTTCAACTAGGAGATGGAACAACAAAAATCGGGGCCACATCACCAACAACCAACAAAATCTACCTGTTCAACAGCAACGGTTCATCAACTGCTAATTTCCCAATCAAAGGAAAAACACTTTTTGAAATCGGCAACTTAAATAACGATGAGCTACTTTATCTAATAACAGGCTCTTCCGAAAACACCATGATTGCATACCCTTTGGAGTGATTTTAGGTTTTCAAAAAAAAATACTATCTTCCAATCATAATTAAAATTTCGCTTATGAAGAAAGTCCTACTTTTTGCAATTTGTTGCTTTTGTATTTCAATAACAACCTCTGCACAAGATTTTTTAGGTTATAGCAATAGTAATTATGCCGGTGTAACAGGTACCGACCTGCAACCAGCTTCCGTTGTAGATAGCAGGTTTAAAGCGGATATCGCATTATTCGGCTTTAGTTATAGCTTTTATAACAACTATGTAGGAATAAAAAAATCAGCATTTAAGCACAGTGGTGGTTTATTCAGTGGCGATTATCCTGCATTTAAGGACACCGCTTTTGCAGAACACTATTTAACCCGCAGAAACACACCCAATCCAAAATCTGTTTACTTAGCCAGCCAATTCTATTTACCCTCATTTATGGTTAGCATCAATAGTAAAAATGCATTTGCATTGAAATGGAAAATACGTACGCTTTTAAATGTTGATGGTGTTTCAAATGATTTAGCATCCTTAATCTCCAGTAATTTTGATTATCCTGCTCTATTCAATTTGAAGCTGGTAAATCAAAATCTGAGTATTCAAACCATGTCCTGGGCCGAATATGGATTAACATACGGACATGTTTTTAAAGATGAAGGAAAACATTTCTTAAAAGCAGGGGCTACAGCTAAACTCATACAAGGGCTTCAGGCTGGCTATATGAAAATTGAAAATCTGAATTATGAATTCAAAACGGATACAACTGTGAACCTGTTTGAAACGGAAGTAAGTTATGCGCACTCTGATAATTTTGACATTAATCAAACCAACATAACTTATAAATCCGTTTCAAAACCTACTGTTGGCTTTGATTTAGGTGTAGTTTATGAATGGCGGCCGGATTTTGAAAAATATAAATACGACATGGATGGGCAAACCAACTTAGTCAGAAAAGATAAAAATAAATATAAACTAAAAGTTGGACTTTCGTTATTGGATGTGGGAAGGGTAAAATTTAACAAAGGAGCAAAAAGCGGCGATTTTGTTGCCAACATTCGTTTACTCGACATCACCACACTTGATCCTTCTGATATTGATAGTTTCGACGATACATTACG
>DAORKB010000131.1:0-6615 GCA_035439365.1 Bacteroidia bacterium | reverse complement strand
ATCATACTCGGAACAAATAATCTTGCACCATTTCTTGGAAAAAAAGATCTCTATGGAGCTGATTTTTATTTGATGTTTAAAATACCAATCATGTACAAACGTCCGAAAGACAGGGATCATGATAAAGTATCTGACAAAAAAGATAAGTGCAGGGATATTGCCGGAACCTGGGAATTTATGGGTTGTCCGGATAAAGATGGTGACCACATTCAGGATAAAGATGATGCATGTCCGGATGTTGCCGGCTTAGTTGAATTCCAGGGCTGTCCGGATAAAGATGGCGATCATGTACAGGATAAGGACGATGCATGTCCGGATGAAGCAGGTTTAGTTGAATTTAAAGGATGTCCGGATAAAGATGGCGATAAAATAATTGACAAAGAAGATGATTGTATTGACATTGCCGGATTACCACAATTTAAAGGATGCCCCGATAGCGACAACGATAGCATACCGGATAAAAATGACAAATGCCCTCAAAAAGCAGGACCAGCAAGCAATGATGGATGTCCTGAAACCAAGCTAAGTTTGGTAGATGCACAAGGAAGTAAATTAATCACTGTTGCAATGGATAAAAACAGCAGCTTTAGTTTTGATAATCTTCCTTCTGATGATGTTGCCTTGTTTACCATCGAAGGTGAAGGAACAGATTCATTGGATGAAGTTAAAATCAATTCAAGAGGTGTACCCCGAAAAGCAAGACGTGGTGCAAATGATTCGTATTTCCGTTTCGTGGTGTTATCAACAGATAAAAACAATCTGGATCAGGAAGATGCTTTTGATGTAGCTGTGCGTTTAAATCAACAGGAAAAAGCACTGATCAAAAAAGCGTTTGAAAATCTCGAATTTGAAAATGGAAAAGATATTATCCGCAACACCTCCTATGAATCGTTGGATGCATTAGCAGGATTGATGCAAAAGAAACCAAACTGGAGATTAAAAATTTCAGGACATACGGATAATAAAGGTGCTGCTGCTTCCAATCTGAAGCTATCTAAAAATCGTGCAGAAGCTGTGAAAAAATATCTTGTGGAAAAAGGTATAGATGCAAGCAGGTTTAAAACAGAGTTCTTTGGATCGAAGAAACCAATTGCAGATAATAAAACAGAAGAAGGACGGCAGAAAAACAGACGTGTTGAAATGCTATTAGTAGAATAGAACACCTAACAAACAGTAGACAACAAACAAACAGTTTATGAAACAACAAACACTTCTTTTAATTGCCTTTGCCCTTTTCTTTCAATTGGGTAGGGCACAGAAATATGAATACAACCTGGATTTACAAACAATAAAAAAGGATCGGGTAAAGGTATCTTGCGTTGTTCCTCAACAAACCAACGATCGGATTGATTTCATATTTCCAAATGTAATTCCGGGAAGTTATGCTTTAAAGGAATTTGGACGCTATATCAAAAACTTTAAAGCATACGATGCAAATGGAAAAAAACTAAAAGTGAAAAAAGCAGATCGTTATAATTTTTCCATTCTTGATGCAAAACGGTTGAAACGAATCGAATATAACGTTGACGATAGTTGGGAAGAAAAAGATGGTGATCATTTTATTTTTCAGCCCGGTGGTACCAACATTTCTGCAGGAAGTAATTTTGTGATCAACAACTACGGCTTCTTTGGATATATTGATGGAATGAAAACAGTTCCTTATGATATTACCATACAAAAACCTTCTAACCTTAAAGGCTATTCTTATCTTACTATTAATTCAACCAGCCCAACAACAGATCATATTTCTATTGGAAATTATGATCTTCTTGCCGATAGTCCCATCATGTATTGTCCACCGCAAGATGCAACATTTAAAGTTGGAAAATCTGAAATCACCGCTTGCGTTTTTTCAGAGAACAACAAAATAAACGCAAACCAAATGGTTGAAATTCTAAAACCAATCGGTACTGCACTTCAGCATTTTTTTGGTGAACTACCGGTTGATCGCTATGTATTTATTTTTTACTTAGCTGATGCCACGAAGGTCCCAAAACGCAAAGGGAAAGGCTTAGGCAGTGGATTTGGAGCACTCGAACATAATCATTCCTCTATGTATTTCATGCCCGAAAATTACGGCTTTGAATCACTCAAAGAAAACATGTCACAAGTATGCGCGCATGAATTTCTTCATATTTTAACACCGCTTAATTTACACAGCAAGGAAATTGAAGATTTCAATTTCAGGGTTCCGGTAATGTCCAAACACTTATGGATGTACGAAGGAGTTACTGAATATTTCTCACAAATAATTCAATTACAGGACAGTTTAATTACCATGGAAGATTTCATGAATGAAATGCGATCAAAAATTAATACATCCAGTGAGTTTGATACGTTTTCAATGACACAAATGAGTAAGGACGTAATTACATCCGAAAATCAGGCGCGTTACCTGAGTGTATACTCCAGAGGTGCCGTATTAGGAATGATACTTGATTTACTTATTATTGACAAAAGCAACGGTAGCAACTCGCTTCGTCAGGTTTTAATGGAACTGACAAAAAAATATGGCCCTTCCAGACCTTTTAATGACGATGATTTGATTCCTGAAATAGTTGCTTTAACTTATCCGGAAGTTGGTGATTTTTTTAAGAAGTATATTGTAGGCAGCGAAACACCTGATTACAATGTTTATTTTAATACGATAGGGTATCAGTTTTCAAACCTTTATAAAGAGAGCATTTATTATTTTGGAAATTTTGGATTACGGTATAATGAAAACACGAAGGAATTGCTGTTCACAGATGTTCAGAATAATGCGTTTGGGTTAAAAAACAATGATGTATTTGTATCCGTAGCCAACCAGGATATTAAAATGGAGAATGCAGCCGAATTATTCATCAAATATTTCAAGGAAAACAAATCACCCGAAGCTATTTACGTTACCATATTACGCAATGGAAAAAAACTTGATTTGGTAGCAAGACCACAACCCGCCACACGAACGCGTTCCAACTTTGTGCATGCATCTGAAAAACTAACTGAAAAGGAACAGAATAACTTAAAAAAATTTACAGAAAAAGCACATCAATGAAATTACATAGCATACATACAGGAAATTTTAAATTAGATGGAGGAGCCATGTTTGGTGTTGTTCCCAAAAAACTCTGGAGCAAAACAAATCCTGCAGATGAAAATAATTTATGCAATTGGGCCATGCGCTGCCTGCTCATTGAAGATGGCAAAAGGTTGATATTAGTTGACAACGGATTGGGTGATAAACAAGATGAAAAATTTTTTAGCCATTATGCATTGAATGGAGAGGACACACTCGAAAAATCACTAAAAAAAGCCGGCTTTAGTGTAGATGATATCACCGATATGTTTTTAACTCACCTCCACTTCGATCATTGTGGTGGTAGTATTAGAAGGAACAAAGAGAAAACCGGATACGAAACCGTTTTTAAAAATGCAACCTACTGGAGCAATGTCGAACACTGGGAATGGGCCACGAAACCCAATGCGCGTGAAAAAGCAAGCTTCTTAACAGAAAACATTTTACCGATTCAGGAAAGCGGGCAATTAAAATTTGTGAAAGATGAAAATGATAAACCCTTTGGTGATTCCATTTCCATTTCGTACATGCGTGGACATACAGATGCCATGATGATTCCACTTATTCGTTACAAAGAACACACAATAGCTTTCATGGCTGATCTGTTGCCTTCTGTAGGACACATTCCACTACCCTATGTGATGGGTTATGACACACGCCCTTTATTGACGCTCACTGAAAAAGAAAAATTTTTGAAACGTGCCGCAGATGAAAAATTAATTCTGTTTCTGGAACACGATTCGGTAAACGAATGCTGCACTGTTGAGAATACCGATAAAGGAGTGCGGTTGAAGCAAACACTTAAATTTGAAGAGTTGTAGGTACTAACTTCAATCGAAGGGCAACCTGTTGGGTTTAAAGTACCAAAATGCGATTATTCTAAAATTAAAGGTGAAATAAATAACTGGGAAACCCGACAGGTTTAAACAAATTCCGCTTTAAACCTGTCGGGTTTGCTACAAATATCCCTTATATACAATATTAAGCAGAGTCTTAACTAATTCAATTAAACCCAACAGGTTTTCTGGAATTAATGCATCACACTAATTTTTCCGGATTTCAAATAATCACCACCAATACTCAACGAATAGGTATAAACGCCTTCTTCCAGAGAGCTTGTTTCTATTTCCGTGTCTTTAGTAAATGTTTTTGATTGTACCAGTCTGCCTGTCAAATCATATACCCTTAACTCCAGTGTACCTTTGGGAGGTGAATAAAGTTTAATAGCTATTTTATCATTCGCTGGATTGGGATACATGCCGATATCTATTTTATCTTGCTTTAATTCCTTTATACTGGTAACATAATCGCAGGTTTTGCTTATTCCCGTTGAATAACTTCCAAAGGAGTTATCTGAGTAACAACGTAATCTATGCTGGTCTGACTCTGTAAAACCAGGACAACTATGCAAATATCCATCAGTTATAAGTCCCAAACGCTCTGTTATTGTATCAAAAACATAAAATTTCGTTTCCCCTCCCATGCTAATTGGTCCTATCTTAACATAAAGCCATTTCAAATTAAAAGCATTTATGGTTTTTGTACCAATATTTAAAACTTCCATACAATACATTGAATCAGGACAAAGTGTATCAACCTGCGGAAGATGCCATTTATCACCTATCTTTGCGTGGATATCATAGAGTGTATCAAACTTATTCTTGGCTTTAGAGAAATAATTATTATACTGATAAACTACCCCTTTGTCAGAGTAGACAAATTTTGGTGGATTATGCCTTTCATACAATCCTACCGGACCAAACACTTTATAATAACTTGTAAGCTTTTTACAGGTAATCCCATTAATAATCGTATCATTTATATAGGTGAATTTAGAGTACCCTTCTCCTAATTGACCACTACTGGTATAATACCACGTTGCTCCTTCTGGGCACCACACCTGCGCTTTAACATTCGTCGAAAAAATAAGTGTTACGGCTATCGCAACCACCAATTGCATAATTTTTTGTTTCATCATGGCACATTGTATTTTGTTTCTTGTATAAAGTAAATTCAATTTCATTGAATTGTCAAAAAATCGGATTGAAACTGAATTAACGGTTGGTCTGGATCATTTATCGGTAGTATAAATTTTATTTTACGGTTAAAACAGCTTCCAATGTAGTTCATTGAATCCAACATACACCCCATCATCTCTAACCTCTATAGGGTAGGTGTCCACCACATCTCCTAACCCGCTTTTTGCACGTCCTGTTTTCAAATCAAAATGATAGCGGTGAAGTGGGCAAACAATACTGTTTTCGACTGTACAATAACCATTTCCCAAAGAAGCACCATTGTGAGGGCATTTATCATTCACCGCAAATAAGCCCTGAGCAGTTCTGGCAAAGCACACGTTCTTTCCTCGAACCAAAATAGTTTGCGCAGTATTTAAACCAACCTGCTGTTCTGCAGCGGTTAGCGAATCAAATACTTTATACCATTTTATTTCTTTCTTGAAAAACATGCTCTAAGTTATCAATATTTATTCAAAAAAATAAGCAGCGTAATTTCTCACGCTGCTCATATTACATATTAAATACTACCTATTAAATAATATTATGGCTTCACAATTTGCAATTCAAAAAACTTATTGATATTTTTCTCTACACGATTCAACACATCATTTACATCAGATTTTACAAATTTTTCTCCTACAATTTTTTCATACAACTCAATGTAGCGATCAGAAATAGAAGCAATAACCGCATCTGTCATTTCAGGAATTTTCTGTCCGTCTTTTCCTTGGAAGCCATTTTCCATCAACCACTCACGCACAAACTCTTTTGACAATTGTTTTTGTGCTTCTCCTTTTTGCTGACGAGCTTCATACCCTTCTTTATAAAAATAACGGGAAGAATCCGGTGTATGAATTTCGTCAATGATGTAAATTTTACCATCTTTTTTTCCGAACTCATATTTTGTATCTACTAAGATCAACCCCATTTTTGCGGCAATCTCAGTTCCTCTTTGAAATACAGCGCGTGTGTATTTCTCCAATTGTTCGTAATCTTCTTTCGAAACAAGTCCTTGTTTAATAATTTCTTCCTTGGAAATATCTTCATCATGGCCAACAGATGCTTTTGTTGTTGGTGTAATAAGTGGCTCAGGGAACTTATCATTTTCTTTCATTCCATCCGGCATTTTCACACCACACAATTCACGTTTCCCTGCTTTGTATTCTCTCCAGGCATGGCCTGATAAATAACCACGGATAACCATTTCCACTTTAAATGGTTCGCAAAGCAAACCAACTGTTACCATTGGATCCGGCACACTAATTACCCAGTTCGGAACGATATCTTCTACCGCTTTCAAAAATTTAGCTGCAATCTGGTTCAACACTTGTCCTTTGTATGGAATACCTTTCGGTAATACAACATCAAAAGCAGATATTCTGTCACTTACAATCATTACCAATGTTTCATCTCCAATGCTATACACATCACGAACCTTACCTTTGTAAAAAGCCGTTTGCTTTGGAAAATTAAAATGAGTTTCTGTTATTGCATTTTTCATGTTCTATTATTTTTTATTAATCGGTTACTTATTTTATT